>NZ_LR134338.1:425000-717500 GCF_900637055.1 Brevibacillus brevis | reverse complement strand
GTTCCCGACTTGTCCATAATAAGAATCTCCCCATCCCCAGATGTCACCTTGGTCGTCAAGCACCAACGAATGACCCGCACCCGTAGCAATTGCTACGATTTTCGGGGTTTTCTTACCTGGTGCCTCAGCAGCCTGTACTGAAAGGAAGGTCGAAAATAAGGCGAAGCAAACGGATACCATGACAAGCATCAATCGAAACATGATAAATCTATCTCCCCTCACTCTTTTTCAATATTTTAGCAAATCAACTAGCAAAAGTAATCGGCACCATAAATGTTCACGATACCGAAAAATAAAAAAACACAACAGATTTCGCAGCTATCCGTTGTGCTTGTTTAACTATCGAACGCGTTCGTTCCGTATTTTCGTTATAGTCAATAAGTAAGCTTAGATAAGGTTACCTTAATGGCATCCCACTTAAGTCATGTAATCTTGGACTGATTGGTGGGGCGCTAATCTATACCTCCAGTTTTCCCCCTTTTTTCATCAGGGAACTTTTTGCAGTTTCAGGGGGATTTGTTCTTGATGCTCTCCCCGATCATCTGTCCATTTTATATCCATCTTCAATTCGGAGAAGTAGTATTCCAGCTGTTCATTCGGTGTATCTTTTGCTGGAAAGTCGGGTGAGAGGAGGTTCGGATATTCACGAAAAAGCAGTACTGGTTGCTTTTGATTGAATTCTTCAAAGTCAATGTGTTCGATATTTCCGCTCGGCTTGCCATTGACTAGATGAGCCTGGTAATACAGCTTCGTGACTTCACTATCCATTTTCTTTGTCAAATAAAATGGATAGACAACTGTTGTGTGCTCATTCTCAATCGGCCTGATTTCCATGACCACGATCCAATTATCGCTCTCCCCCGTAAATGTGTGAACCCAGTCGTCATTCGCAGAGCAACCGCCAAGAAGTAGAAACACCATCAGAAATAAGACAATGCGCCTCATCCCAATCCCCCCTCAGATGGTTAGGTCTTCAGACTACGGTCCCCCATCACTCTTGCTCATCCGCCCAATCCAAAAATCCGGACAACAGACTCTCTTCTTCCGCTTCATTCCCGCGTAGCTTTGTTTCTAACCGATCAATCCGCTTGCGATACGCCTCTGCGTCGGCCTTGGACCTGTTTCGCAACAGACTCCCGCGCTTCTTCCACTGCTCATACGCATGCCTTGTATAGTGTAAAGCCTTCTCCCAATCCTTCAACTGGTGCTCGTACAGCTTGGCAGCCTCAATATACACCTCTTCCGGTACATATCCGGTGGACTGAATGCACGACTCCCAAACAGTTAAGGCTTGCTGCCAATCCTTTTGCTTTTTGTGCAGATAACCGATAGCGAGCTTGGCCCGGTTACTCCACGCATGATCGCTGTCGGCGACGAGACGATAGCCTGCCATCGCAGCTTCCTGATCCCCAAGCGCATCGTACCATCTGGCAATTTCGTAGCTTTCCTCGGGAGATACCGTTACACTCCCTTGCCCTACCAATAGCCGCGTCATGTGAATATACATCGTGATCAGAGACAGGACGTCTGTCTCGTTATGCCGCAGCACGCCCTCGATAACATCAGGGTCTTGGGCATGCAAAAAGTCGAAATACCGCACCGGTGCCAAATAGCCGGGCAAATCATCCTCGCGAAAAACATCCAGCTTTTCCTGCTCGATGATGCCCAATCGGCACGATTCCAGCTCCGCCTTCCACAGTCTCCTCGCCCCGTGCAACAGGTCAAAATGACCAAAGGTAGGCAGAGCAGGCACTTGATCGCGCACCAGCGTATGTCTCGTTCGCACTTGCGGCCAGTCAAAGGACTTCCCGTTAAAGGTCACCAGATGCGAGGACCTTTGTGCTTGCTCCAAAAACGATTGGTACAACGTCACCTCTGCATGCGGGCCCGGGAGAAAATGCTGGCGCACCACGACGTGTTCCCCCTCGAAGCGACTGTATCCCAAAAGAAAAATCGCATTGCCTGCCCCACCTGACAGCCCTGTCGTCTCCGTATCGAAAAACAACAAGTCTTCTGGTTTCCTGCCCGCAGCGGACAGCGGATGCTCTCGACCAGCCGTTTCCCACATACGAATCGCCTCATGCAGCTCGGAAAAGGCGTAAGCCCCATGCTGCTGATCGATCGGATAGCGAACCTCGCGAATCATAACGTACTCGTCATCCCAGATGTAGGGCGATGCCTGCATTTCCTTCCACTTGTCGGCAAGAGGGATCTGTAGCTCTGCGCTGCTAGCCGCTGGTACAGCTGCCCTCAACTCTTCCCCCGAATCTTTCTCGTGAATGGGCGGTTCCGATTCGACTGCTGGCGCTACCGCTTTGTCCGTTTCCAGAGAGAGATGTCCCTTCATCCGTTGCAGCTTGGATTTAAGAGACATAAGTACTTCCTCCTTGAGCAATTCGCAGCAAGGTCATGGCTAGCCCCTTGCTGCCGTCATCTGTCGCTCCCACACAAGATGGACATCCTGACTCACACGGGCAAGAGACAATCATCCGCTCTGCCTGTGTCAAAATCGTCTCCATTTCCTTATACACTTGCTCGCTCAAGCCGATGCCTCCCGGATAACGGTCGTACAGAAAAATCGTAGGCTCCTGCGAATGAACGGCCTTTCGTTGCGGTATCACGTGCAGGTCCATCGGATCGCACATGACAAACAGCGGAGCTACGTGCTGCAACACATGCGCCAAACCGACCAAGCCGCGTTCCACATCCTCTGTCCCAATCTCGCCGAGCAGCGCTTCAGAAAAACCGATCCACGCCGCATTTGTATGCAGCTCCTCTTCCGGCAAATGAATCGGTCCCGAGCCGATGTTTTCATGCGTCTCGAACTTGATTTTCTTAAAGATCGTCGCCATCGCATTCACAGCCACTTCGCCATATGCCAAGGTGCTCTGCGCATGACGACGGGACTGATCCTGCTCCAATACCTTCAGCGAGACGGCCAAGTTGGCGTCCGTGTAATAATCGACTTGGACTTCCCGGACATACGCCTTCTTTTCTTCGTAGTCCAGCTTTTCCACCTGGAACTGCGTCCCCTGATGCAGGTAGATAGCCTCGTCATGCAAAAGCGTCATGGAGCTGAACCGGTCCATTTCCCCGATGACACGCTCATTTCCCCGTTCACTGATATCGATGATCACGACATTTTCCTGCGAGGCTGACCGCAGACTGATGTTGTGGGCCGGGAACGAATCGTTCATCCAGAACCACTTGCCCCGCGAGTAATGCAAGACCTGTTCCTCGGTCAAAAACTCCAGAATTTCTACGATTTCCGCGCGACCGAATGTATCTCCCTCACGAAACGGCAGCTCGTATGCCGCACATTTGAGATGATCGACCAAAATGATCAGGTTATCGGGATTGATCCGCGCTGTCTCAGGACTGCGGTCGAAAAAGTACTCCGGATTGGCAATCACATACTGATCCAACGGCGTGGAGCTGCCGACCATAACGACGACGGATTCTCCCTGCCGTCTTCCCGCCCGTCCTGCCTGCTGCCATGTGCTTGCGACCGAGCCCGGATAGCCAGTAATGACACATGCCTGCAACTGCCCGATATCTACCCCGAGCTCCAGCGCATTGGTGCTGACCACGCCCATAATGTCGCCATTGCGCAAGCCGCGTTCGATCTCTCTGCGCTGGCTCGGCAAATAGCCGCCGCGATACCCTTGGATCGTTTTTGGCCCGAGCTTGCGGCGAATCAACTCCTGCAAATACGTGAGCAAAATCTCTACACGTACACGGCTTCTCGCAAACAGAATCGTCTGAATACCATTGGTCAAAAACTGCTCGGTAATGTCTCGCGCCTCCAATGTGGCACTGCGTCTAATATTGAGCTGCTTGTTGACCACAGGCGGATTGTAGAAAAGGAAATGCTTGATGCCAGACGGAGCTCCATTGTTGTTGACCAGCTCTACCTCTTCTTCTGTCAGGGCTTCCGCCAATTGCTTCGGGTTGGCGATGGTAGCCGATGTGCAAATGAATTGCGGATGACTTCCATAAAAGGCGCAAATGCGCTTCAACCGCCGAATGACATTGGCGACATGACTGCCAAAAACGCCGCGATATGTATGCAGCTCGTCAATGACGATGTATTTGAGATGCTCGAAAAAGGACACCCACTTGGTGTGATGGGGCAAAATGGCGGAGTGCAGCATGTCTGGGTTGGTGATGACGATATTTCCTGCCTTGCGTACCATCTGCCGGATATTTGCAGGCGTATCACCGTCGTATGTTTCGGACTTGATCGAAAGACCCATTTCCGTAATCAGCTCGTGCAGCTCTGACTTTTGATCCTGCGCCAAGGCCTTGGTTGGGAATAAGTAAAGAGCCCGCGCTTGCGTGTCTTCCGATAACGTCTGGAGAATCGGCAAATGATAGCACATGCTTTTGCCTGAAGCCGTGGGCGTAACCGCTACGATGTGTTTGCCTTCGCGCACATGGCGAAAAGACGTTTCTTGATGCGTGTATAAGGAGGGAATGCCTCTATTCGTCAGGGCATCTCGAATGCGTCCGTCCAGTTCACTCGGAAATGGAACAGACTTTGCTTCACGAGCAGGAATGACCCTCCAATGCGCAATGTTATCGCGAAATCGTTCGTCTGTTTTTATGTGATCCAATATGGCTGCGATATTTTTTTTCACATTCATCTTCGTCACCTTCTTGCTACCATTTTACGAATGGACGTTCGGCATGTAAACATGGAATAATGATCCACACGTTGAACTCAAGTTGTGGACGACATGGAGCAGTATAGATACTGGAAAAAATAGGCTCTAAAATGATTTAATATGCGAAAGTCGAGTTTAAGGCAGATTAGCTTTTCAATCTCTATCATGATTAATTGGAGATGATTACCCTTGATCGTAGAATTAGTAATTCTCCCTTTGATATTTGCTTTGCTATTACCTATCGCATTCGGTGTAAAAAAAATTACAGTGCAAAATGATAAAATAATTGAACTTCTAGAAGAATTGAAAAAGCGTTAAAAGCTATTTCTAAAAATCGCTATGAGAAGAATCTTGTTCGTTCCCATCTGCGTGCCGACGAAAAAAAGCAATCAGATCAACCTTCCCTTGATCCGATTGCTTTTCTTTATGGGAGTGCTTGTATGTGTTTCTTATCTTGTATGAAAAATGGACCGTCTTTTCCTTAAAAGAACTGTAAAGCAAGTTAATGAAACAAGGATGCAAGATGATGCTCCAGCACTTTCGTGATCCGTTCCCCATTGACACGCTCTGGCTCGAGATAGGCATGCAGTGCCAGACCATCGATGACGGCATAGAGCTTCTCTGCTTCCATCTCTTTGTCCAGCTCTTTGCGTAATAAATTCAGTTGATCAGCAGAGTCCAACAGCTTGCGGACGCCGGCATAGATCCCGTCATGCTGTGCGTCAAAGCCTTCTTTCTTGTGTCGGAAGTACACGGTAAAAGCAAACCATACTTCCATTTCGACCATCTTTTCTTGATTCGTAGGGAGAAGCTCCAAAAAGATTTTGGTGATTTTCTCTTTTGGCGCCCATTCTTCATTGGCGGCGATTTCGGCAATTCGAGCTGTCGCCCTCTCTTTTACGAGCTGCATGGCATACATCAGCAGTTCATCCTGTGTTGCAAAGTAATGTCGCAGTGCACCTAATGAAAGTCCCGCTTCTTTTGCAATGCCCCTTACCGTTGCCCCCTCCATTCCTTGCTCGACAATGACACGCCACGTTGCTTCTGCTATTTGTTCTCTTCTTTTCTCATGATCGATTATTTTTGGCATAGTTGTATTTTAACAAGATTGGCAAGGGACAAGCAACCTTAATGGTACAGTTGTATTATTTTAAAATCGATGATAAAATTCTTTTTGTTAGCACAACTGTATTACAAAAACTTCTCATATAGGAGAAGAAACTTCCGAAAAGGGGACCTATACTAGTGAATTTTGTTGCATGGATGATTGTCACATGCGAAATTGCATTTTGGGTGGTCATTGTACTTGGCCTTTTCACAAGGTACGTGCTCAAACAAAAAAAGGCCGGGCTTTTTCTTCTCGCCCTGACGCCTGTTGTTGATGTAGTTTTGCTCATCGTTACGAGCTTGGATTTGTATCGTGGGGCTACCGCTACGATTCCTCATGCGCTGGCTGCTGTTTATATCGGGGTATCGCTTGCGTTTGGGAAAAGCATGATTCAATGGGCGGATGAAAAATTTCAGCAGTACGTCACAAAGCAAGGTACGCCTAAACCCAAGTTATACGGCATGGAGTATGCCAAGCATTACGCAAAAAGCTGGTTTAGACATCTCTTCTCCTATGTAATTGGGGCGGCTCTCTTAGCAGGGACCATCTACTTTATCGATGATGCGGAACGAACTGCTTCTTTGTGGCATATTCTCCGGCTATGGACCGTTGTTCTGGGGATTGATCTGTTGATTACAGCCAGCTATTTTCTCTTTCCAAAGAAAGATAATCGAGGCACCGTTTCCAAAAATGATTGGTGAGAGGCTTATCTGCTAGCTTTCGTCTTCGCTGTCATCCTCACCAAATGCAAATTCAATGTAAATAAATTGAATCACCAGCTGGCATATTTGATCATTTTCATCCAACCCAAAATAAACAGGATAGGCTCCGTCTCCAAATCCCGTCTGAATCATCGGAATCGATAAATCGGTGCCTGGTATCGTCCAGTTTATATAGTCTCCAGCGCTTCTTTGGTATTTTGGATGGTCTTTGTAACTTTGTGCGAAAACATCAGCAAAATAATCATCATAAATATTGCCCTCTGGATTCTCTTTTTTCCACCTATCATAAAATTCCAGATAAGCATCTCTCGTTTTGACATCTACCACAGTAGCAAGGCCTGCATCCACATTAAAGCCAAAATATTCACCTTCCTCTAGATTTTCGAGATCCTCGTCTCCAATGAGGGCTTCCGTAAATTTTTGGGGAGTTTTATCTGTAAACTCTACCTTAGCAGCTGCATACCGGTAATGGTCTTCTTCGACAGTTACCACACAAACGGTTAATGGGAAGGTTCCTGTAGGGACTTTTTGAAAATACGGGGCACTATTTTTCTCCAGATACACAAGCGGATCACGAACCATGATGTCTCCAGTGGGAATCGTTATTTCTCCCAATGAAAGCAAGTTGATTGGTTTCCCACTGATCTCCGTTGATGTGAAATAGGTGTGTAAATCAACAAGGGGCGCTAACTTCTGTTTATTTTGTTCATATCGTGCTAGCCATTGCTCATTCGGAATCTTATTCATCTTTAACCCATCCTAAAATTGTCTATTTGTAAATCACTCCTAAAATTATACAAAATCACCCATAGAAACGGTAGAACGGCTTTGATGTTTGCATAACGGGCAAGCTGATGCATAGGCATGTTTAGTGGATGAAGTACGACAAAACCTATGCCTGTCCAAGGATGAAGGAGGTTGCCCCCGAATGAATCCGCCAGACAAAGGGAATCAAATTCCTCAGCCGATGAGAAGTGACGGGACCGGATGGGTCGATCTCGGTCCACGGAACGTCATGCGTGATCGGCAAAATCCGAATATGCTAGTTCCTCCCGTCACAGATGCGGGCTTGCTGCCCAATCTGAAATTTTCCTTCTCAGATGCGTTTATGACATTAAATCATGGCGGGTGGTCCCGTGAAGTCACCATACGCGAGCTGCCAATCGCCACTACACTTGCGGGTGTAAACATGAGCCTGACGCCAGGCGGTGTGCGCGAGCTGCACTGGCATCAGCAGGCGGAATGGGCCTACATGCTGCTCGGCCGTGCACGAATTACATCCGTTGACCAACGCGGACGTAATTTTATCGCAGATATCGGCAAAGGCGATCTATGGTATTTCCCTCCCGGCATCCCCCACTCGATTCAGGGACTTGAGGAAGGCTGCGAGTTTTTGCTCGTTTTCGACGATGGGCATTTTTCCGATCTGAATACACTATCGATCTCTGATTGGTTTGCTCATACGCCACCAGATGTGCTTTCCGCGAATTTCGGTGTGCCTGAATCAGCTTTTGCCGATATTCCCTGCAAGCAAGTGTACATATATCAGGACGAGGTTCCTGGTTCCATTGAAGCAGATGAAGTAGAATCTCCGTACGGAACCGTCCCCCTCCCTTTTTCCCATCGTTTACTCGCCCAACGCCCTCTCATTACACCTGGAGGCAGCGTGCGAATCGTCGATTCCCGCAACTTTCCGATCTCGAAGACAATCGCGGCAGCACTCGTAGAGTTACGTCCCGGTGCCATGAGAGAGCTGCATTGGCATCCCAATAATGACGAGTGGCAATATTACATTTCAGGCCAAGCGCGGATGACCGTTTTTACCGGAAACGGAAACGCCCGAACTTTTGACTACCAAGCAGGTGACGTCGGTTACGTTCCTTTTGCAACGGGGCATTACATCCAAAATACCGGGACCGAAACGGTGTGGTTTTTGGAAATGTTCAAGAGTGACCACTTTGTCGACGTTTCGCTGAATCAATGGATGGCGCTCACCCCGCATGAACTCGTCGCTTCCAACTTGTGTATAGGTCCTGAATTGCTGGATGCTTTGCGCAAGGATAAATGGCCTGTCGTCAAATATCCTGGATATGGCTATGTCCCGTGACTACAAGAAGAGACCAGCCCGAATGGACTGGTCTTCTTACTACTTCTCTATTTTTGGGGTCTTGTAGCTCTTCGGTTGCTTCAGACCACGCTGCTCCATGACCTCTCGCAGTCGGTCCGGGTAATCCGTAATGATCCCGTCTACGCCATCGTCGATCAGTTTGTTCATCGTAGGTGCGTCATTGACCGTCCACGGAATTACCTTCATCCCGACCTTGTGCGCGTCTTCTACCATTTTCTTCGTGACATAGGGCACGTAATTCTCGTCGGTGAATTTGCCGTTCTGTGGAGAGCCATGCACGGGGGAGATGGCATCTGCACCGAACGAGTGTGCCGCCGCCACGAGGTCTCCTCCAAAGTCGTCAATGTCGATTCCGCCCAACCACGGTGAAGCTCCCGGTTGACCTGGCTGCAAGAATTGCGCACCGTTCGTCAGTGCCACAATCGGCAAGCGCGGCTCAACCTCTTTCATGCGCATAAGCGCCCCCCAGTCAAAGCTTTGGATCGATACCCGATCAAGCATCCCGGCATCGCGGACTTCGCGAGCGACGATCTGCACGAAATCTTCACGCGGAGCGGTTTGCTCTGGTGCTCCCGCCTCTACCTTCGTCTCGATATTCATCCACACATGATTGGCCTTGTAGTCTTTGACGAGATCAAATACATCACTCAACAGCGGCATCCCGGCACCTGGGCTTGGACGCTGCTCTGGGTATTGCGGCAATGTCTGTGTGCCACAGTCCAGCGTGCGTACTTGGTCGAGAGTGAGGTCCTTTATGTACTTGCCAACGTACGGATACTCAGGATCACCAGCGAAAAGTGGGCCTGTGTCTCGGCACTTGGCACCCGAAATCTTGCGGTCATGCGTAATCACTGCCTGCTTGTCCTCCGTGATTTGCACGTCGAGCTCGAGCGTGCTCACCCCTAATTCAAGGGCATGGGAAAACGACGCCAATGTGGACTCTACCGTGAGCCCGAGTCCGCCGCGGTGAGCTTGAAGATCGAACTCTTTTGGAGAGGTTTTTGACCAGTGAGGATTGCCAGCGGCAGAAGCAATTGGTGCTACACACACCATAAGGGCAGCAGTTGCTATCATTACTTTGTTTCTCATCATTTGCTTCACTCCTTAAAGTATGGCTTACCGTTTTCACTATAAATGAATGATGTAAATTTCTATTCCTATCTCTATTAAGTAATCATGAAAGATTTATTTACCCGAATAATGGAACAGCGGCGAGCTAAGACCTGAACATAAAGTCTTAGACTCGCCGCTGTTTTATTCAGCTATCGTATCCCTTTCACTTTATCATCCATGAATGGACGCTTGACTGGAAGCCGCATTGGCATCCTTCAGGTTGCGGTTTTTCACTCCTAGCGATAAGACGAAACAGATAAGCAAAATCATACACGCTAGCGCATACGGATAGTTAATATCTATATCGAATAAAAATCCAGCTACGATCGGACCTGCAATATTCCCAAGACTGGTAAAGGCTGAGTTAAGGCCAGCAACATACCCCTGTTGATCCTTTGCAAGCATCGACATTTGGGTACTGATGGCCGGTCGCAAAATATCGATCGCCAGAAATACGATAAAGGTAACCGCAAAAATCATCCAAAATCCGTGAACAAACAGCGTCAGAACAATAAACAAGCCAGCAAAGAGCAGACAGACCGAAATGACCTTTTTCTCGCCAAAGCGATTCATGATCCAGCTAAAGGCAGTAAGCTGGACCACTGCGCCTGCTATTGACCCGAATGTAATGATAAACGCGATATCTTTCGGCTCAAATCCAAACTTATGGTCGACAAACAATGAAAAGACCGTTTCAAAATTAGCCAGTCCGAAAGACATGACAAACACAATGATCAAACTGAAAAAATAAGGCTCTCGATAGGAGTACATTAACTGGGAAAGAAGACTGCTTCGTTGTTTTTCACTAGAATGTGAGTCAGATAATGCTTCTTCCGACGGTTTCGATTCCTTGAGGATGAACAACGTGATGCATGCAGCAATCAGTCCTGCAATTCCCGCGGTATAGAAAGGTGCGCGAATACCAAATTCAGCAATGTATCCTCCTATGCCTGGACCGATAATAAAACCAGTCGTAATGGCTGCCGTAATATACCCCATCCCGGCCGCTCGTTCTTCATTCGTTGTAATATCTGCTGAGTAAGCCATTACAGCCGGCATAATCAGTGCGGCACTAATACCGCCTAACAACCTAGAAACAAACAGCAGGACCGGAGAATTCGCTATACCGAACATCCTTTCTGAGATAGCAAACACGACCAAGCCAATCACAATGATCTTTTTTCTTCCGAATGAATCGGCCCATCGCCCGGCAATTGGGGAAAAAAGAAGCTGCGTCAGCGAAAAGGCTGCAACTAACAGGCCGATTGTCCCCCCAGTAATTCCCAAACTCTCCATGTACTTTGGCATAATCGGTATAACAAGCCCGATCCCCGTAAAGACAAGGAAAATATTGAACATCAGAATCAGTAGGGCTCCCTGATTTTTTAATAATAATGCCATTTACGATTCCTCCAATCTAGTACCAAAACACTGAATATCCATTCTAGATAATCGTGTAAAAAAAGCTAGCGGGACGGTTTGACAATGCCAAATAAAAACACATCCATCGCTAACCGAAAAGTTGCCAGCGCTTCCTCTCGTTCCATTCGCCGCGAGTGTTGATTTAAACCAAACATCAGGCTGTCCAGGATAATGGCGACTCCGGTTACATTCGTCATTTCAAATTCGCCGTTATCAATCCCCTTCTGGAGCAGCTGTTGATTAAAGTCAATATAACCTTGGATCATTTCGTTGATGCGCTCCTCCACATCCGAAGGCTTATCCGACATGTCGAAAAATTCATCAGCAGCCTTGGTCAGCGGATGGTTCATAAAATCGGTCGCAAAATGTTCAGCCATTCCATACAATTTATCGATCGAAGTCGTGTAGAGCTGTTCTTTGGTCAGCCATTTCTCTTCCCATTCGCTGTTCCAAGCTTCAATCAGATGTAAAAATAGCCCTTCCTTGCTCTTGAAATGATAATAAATGTTACCGCCGCTGTATCCAGTAGCTTTCACGATATCTTCTATGGATGTGGCCTTGTAGCCTTTTTGCATAAATAAAATCCTGGATGCATCCGCTATCTTCTTCTTTGTCTGCTCCGTTTGCTGCTTCTTTTTATTCAATGGTCCTTCACCAACTTCCCATCCAGAAATACTGAACTTTCATTCAGTATTATAAGGGTTACAAACATAGTTGGCAAACCTTCTTTGGTTTGAGTCAACATAGTGGAGGAGAAGAAAAAGCACAGGTCTCTTCGACTCTGACACGCCAGCTGGGGGATTCACTGGTCGTCTCCACTTTAAAAAGGGGACCGTCGAGCCAAAGCCACCCTACGGGCGGAAGCTTCTCATGGAAGAAGTGTTCGACAAGCGTGGTCCCCTTTTTAAAGTTCCGACTGGGTTGGCGTTGTCAAGGTCTAGGAGCCCTGTGCTTTTTCTTCTCACCAGCTTTATTGGTTCGTTTAAGGCCTTTAAAAACTTAGGATGATAATGACTGCCTACCTATCTAAAGTATGGACCCACGGAATTTATACTTTCCAATATGATAAAAAAGCTGGCGTCAGTCTAAGCCAGCAACAGACCGCACAAAGCCCCCGTAACCACAACCACCCATGGCGGCAGCTTCCAATGCTCCAGCATGATAAACAAAATAGCCGCTACGATAAAATCCGGCGGAGCAAGAATGGTACTCGTCCAAATCGGATCGTACAGGGCTGCAAGTAAAATACCGACGACTGCTGCATTCACACCCACCAGCACTCCTTGAATTTTGGAATTTCTCCTCAAGGAATTCCAGAACGGCAATGCGCCGATGACGAGTAAAAAGGCCGGTAGAAAAATCGCAATCGTAGCTACTACTGCACCGACTCCTCCTGCAATCATTGCTCCCAAATAAGCGGCAAACGTAAACAATGGCCCTGGTACCGCTTGTGTAGCCCCGTAGCCCGTCAGAAAAGCTTCTTGCGTTACCCACCCTGTCGGGATCACCTCTCTCTCCAGCAAAGGCAGTACAACATGACCTCCGCCAAAAACAAGTGAGCCCGCACGGTAAAAGCTCTCAAACAACGCTAGCAAGGAAAAGCCTGTGCTCTCTCGGAGGATGGGCAGCACAAGCAAAAGTCCGAAGAAAACAATCCAGCAGGCAATTGCTAGTGCACGACTGATCGGCACACGAAATTCTGGGAGCTCCGAAGCTTTTTGCTGCCGGAAAAAAAGCAGTCCTGCTATTCCTGCTAGGATCATGACTGTGACCTGACTCCATGCAGAATGCCACAGTAACGTGATGGTAGCAGCGCTGATCGCGATCGTCACCCGCGTTCGATCCGGGGCAAGCTTTTGTCCCATCCCCCATACGGCATGAGCAACAATCGCAACAGCTACTACTTTTAGACCGTGAATCCAAGAAGCACTGCCACTGTCAACACCTTGTAAAGTGAAAGCAAATATCAGAAGCGCCAACACCGAAGGCAGAGTGAAGCCGATCCATGCAGCAACCCCTCCCCACAATCCGGCTCGCATGATCCCAATTCCGATCCCTACCTGGCTGCTTGCGGGACCAGGGAGGAACTGACAAAGCGCAACCAAATCTGCGTAGCTTTGCTCATCCATCCATTTTCTACGTCGAATGTATTCGTTGTAAAAATAACCGAGATGCGCGATGGGACCGCCGAATGAAGTCAAACCGAGCTTGGTAGAAACAAGCAAAACTTCCATCACAGACCCCCATCTACTTTTTTGGGGCTCTATTCCTTCTGGGAGTTTATATTCCACTTCGCTGCTCACCTCCAGTTTCCGCTTTCATCATACAGGCTATTTATCGCTTTTACTATTGTGTTCATTGTAAAAAATTCGTAAAAAAAGGCTCCGCATCGATACGGAGCCTAAACCCTACTATTCCATTCGAAATACCGGTCCTCTCGCCACGAACGGCAGATTACTCCCCTTCGGCAGCATGATGGCATGACTCCGGGTTACTTTGATCCGATCGCATTCCCCATCGGTAATGATCAAAATCGGTCCGTCCTTTGGAAAATCGGTTGCTTTCTCCAGCATGTCAATGCCCGGCTGCAGGATCGTTCCCCCGCGTCCTTTTACTTTGACGCGGCCTGCAATGTCCTCGGGAGAAAGGTAGCCCGCATCATACGCCTGCGCATCACAAAAGACCACGCGCGCATACGGAACATCTCGCGCTTCACTGTAGCTCGCGATCGCCCCCAATGCCTTGCCGAGCAGCTTGGTATCCATCGAGCCGGATGTATCAATCACGACGCCAAACGTGCGTGCCAGCTGATCCGTTTCCCGAAAGCTCCAGGCAGGACGGGCAATGTCAGGCGTAGAGGACTGTCTACGGCTTGCCCTTGCATAGGTGCGGCTCTTTTCCAACGGAGGAAAATGCTCGTCAAACCAACGGGCAAGCTGAACATCCCACGGAATCGGCGGTTGTCCCAAGGCGCGAATCTCTTCTACCAACCCCGCAGGCAAAAGCCCTCTCCCTTTCTCTTGGTGGTAGATCAAGCCTTGCGACATCGCATTGCGATAAAAGTCATCCAACGTCGTTCCCGGACCCTTTTCCCAAAAACGCGGATCGTCTCCATCCAGAATATCGCCCATCCCGATTCCTCGTAAGGTGTAGAGCTTGCGATACGTACGCATGTCCGTCACGATTCGATCGTAAATGGCCTCTGCCGAAAGTCCCTTCAAGTCTGGGTCGTACAGTCCGCCAATTTGCGGAAAACGTCCGACACCGAGCTCCATCAGCCATTGATTGATCACGTAATCGCAGCTGACATTCCAGTAATACGGGTCCCGGCCTTGGCAACGCTCATGGTGGCGAAGCCCTGCGTGCAACAGCTCATGTGCCATCACGAATTTGCATTCCTCTTCATCCAAACCCGCCGCAGGATTGATGAAGATTTCGTTGGATGTTACATCAATGGCTGCCACCGAGATTTGCAGCCGCTGACAGATCTGTGAATCCTCGATAATCGTGAAATGACTCGCTAAGGAAGCCAGCAATGGATAATGATTGATGAACCAGCGCTTGGCCTTTTGTGCCTCAGACAGCTGGTTCTCTTCATTCCCGAGAGCATCGGAATAGCCGCCCGCTACGCTGACAGCACTTTGCACAGCTTGCGCCAGCCCGATCCCTAAGAGCCGCTCCCACTTCACATCTCGATTGTAGGTGTACCGGACGTATTTATCCGCGAACAGCATATCTGCCTGTTTTTCTCCGCCCGTTCCAAACAGCTTCAAATGCTCTGGCACCCCGTGCTCTACGAACCAGTCATACAGCTCTTCTTCGCTCTTTCCCGATTTATCCAGCTCAAAGGCCATTTCAGCAGGAGGCTTCCCCAGCTTCATGTCTCTCAAAAAACGCGTAATATAGCAATCGCATGCAATGTTCCACAAAATCGGCTGCTCTTTTTCCACAAAATGTCCGAAGCCCAAATGCAGCAGCGCATGTGCGAGAACATAAATCCATTCCCCGACTTCCCCTCTGCGCTTCGGATGCGCGTACAAGCTGCCTTCCCGGGTCACGACTACCCAACCGTTATCCGGACAAATACTTCGCTCGGAACGATAAAAGTGCGCTCGCGAGGACAGCGGACCAAACATCGGGTGATGACTCAAAAAATGGACGGCCTGCTCGTAGTTTTGCGTCGCCGGGTCGTTTTGAACTCCTCTGGCCATTGGCTATTTTCCCTTCCTGTCCATAGCCAGACGCGGTAAATCACGAATGACCTCCACAACGAACCAATCTGGCAATCCGTCGCCATCCTCGTGCCGCGCGACTACCATTTGCGCCATTTCCAAAGAGATGGAAGAGAGCTCCTTCAAGAGAGCTTTCGCCCGGTGCGCGAACCGTTTATGCTGCTCCCCCAAGGAGGCTTTATCCGCTGGCAGTTCTTTTTTAATCTGCGAACGGAATGAATCGGACAGAAAATACAGTACGTCCCGATCCTCTGGAGCCGTCGGGAAGGAAGCTTCTCCCTCCAAAATACGGTTGAGCTGGTATTTGCCTTGAATGTTCTTGTGAAAAGCCCGAAATTGAGCAGCATGCTGGGGCGTCAAGCATCCGAAGGCCAGTACCCCCACCATCTCTGACGTCAAGTTCTCACCGAATTCGTTCAGGGCATCAGAGAGCATGTGCCAGGAACGCGGAGTAGAAAACGGTTCCTCGCTCTTCGGTGGCTGCGACCACAAATAGTCCGGGCGCACCTCCAAAAATTGCAGCACGTAGGAATGGATGCCGTTACTGTACGCCCAATTCATCCATTGTTCATACGAGACTAGCAATTGCACATGGAACATCCGGTTGATCAGAGCAGACGACATCGGTTTGACAATCGCGCTATCCTGCGCACGGTTTCCTGCTCCAATCACAATGGACCCTTCTGGCAGATGGTACTCCCCGATTCTCCGCTCATGAATCAGACTGTAAAACGCCTTTTGCACTTCTTGCGAGCATGCATTCAATTCGTCAAGAAACAAGCAGTACGGTTCTTCTCGCGCAATTTGCGCAGGTGGGCAAAATCTGCTTTTCCCGTCTACGATCTGTGGGACACCGATAATATCCTCAGGTGCCAGCTGACTACCCAATAACGATACGCAAGGCAGGCCCACCTGCTCAGCAAACGCCTCGACAAGAGACGACTTGCCGATACCCGGTGCGCCCCAAATAAATACTGGACGAGCTACCGCAACGTTTAGCAGCACATCCATCAGTTGATTTTGCGTTACTTGAATTCCTAGATTCATTTCATAACCTCTCTTGTTTGATTGATTTTTGCAGCAATCTACCTCTTTCCATGATGGATTTCCATTGACTAGAGCGACCGTCACACCACAAATATTTCCTAATATTACAAGAAGATTGAATAACGGGCAAGAAAGAAAGGCACCGCATGGTAAACCGTGCCTGAATAAAAACAATAAAACCGACGAATTCCCTTATGCATGATATCGGAATAGGATGAAAAGACATAAATAAAGGAGGACGTTTTATTTGTCTCAAGCAAATATCCCCAGCATTACACCGCTGTTTACCATTACACAAAGCCAAGTCGTAAACTTGCTACTCGCATCCTTCGCTTTGGAGGAACTTGGTTTAAGCCATATCATTAACGCAGAGGCGGAGAAGCTTCAATATGTCCTTGGTACGCTTCCAGGATTGACAGGTCCCCCTGCAACCATTAGTGATTTGCTAAACGTGAATTCCAGCGTAGTAAATACGCTCAAAGAGATCACAAAGAAAGACATTCTGCTGAACAACAAGCTGAATTCCGTATTAACAGCATCGTTTATTGCGAGTCTGACAGGACCAACGGGAGCCACTGGAGCGACTGGACTACCAGGAGCAACCGGACCAGGCGGAGTGGGAACAGGAACAACAGGGGCAACAGGTGCTACTGGCGCTACTGGCGCTACTGGCGCTACAGGTACTACAGGTACTACAGGTACTACAGGTACTACAGGTACTACAGGCGTTACTGGTACTACAGGAGCCACGGGTGTAACAGGCGCGACGGGGACTATTTCCAGTGTTTTCGGTAACTTCTGGCTATCCTCCGCTATCGATATTTCGCCAAATACGATCGTCCCGCTTAATGTATCGAATGCAGACAATTCACTTGGCTTTTTACTCGCTGGCGGACAAGTGACCGTACCTGCAAGCGGCATCTACCTCATCAGCTATCGTGTTACTACTGCACAGGAGAGTGAAGTGTCATTCATTATCAGGAGGAATGGCACCAATATTACGGGATCTGCTGGAACGTCAAGCAGTGCGGATAGTGCAGTGGATGGAAATTCATTCGGTATGGTTACCTCTTTCACCCGATTTGTAGCAGGAGACATCGTAGACATATTCCGTATGGGAGGTATCGCAGACCAGTTTTTGCAAAGCTTCGCAGACGGAACGACGACGGTGACCGGCTTCCTCACTTTAGTGAAGATTGCCGACTAAACCAAACATAAATCATTACGCCACTCGGAGCACAGCTACGACTCGATCCTGGCTGTCGTTGCGAGTGAAGCTCTTACTTCGGACAAGCTCGGCACTCCTCCTTATGTAACATTCCTTTTTTTACCACGTCACATAGGCAAAGGGGGAATAAAAAGATGAGAAAAATTGTGAAAACCAGTGGCATCACCATGTTGGTCGTATCCTTGGTCGGATGCAGCTCGAGCGAGCAGTTCGTATCAAGAAGCGAAAACGGAAACAAACCAGCAGCATCTGTTGCGCAAAGCCAAAACAATCAGGTAGCCTCCAGTCCAAGTCCTCCCAGCCAACTAGCTGATTACGCCCTGAAAAAATCGGCCGATCCCCTCCCCAATGACATGTACTTCAAAGATTACGGCACCAACCAATTTGTCACGACGGCGAAGGACCGCCTGTCTACTTTTGCCGCTGATGTGGACACCGCCTCTTACACCATGATGCGCCATTTTATAAAAGACGGTACTCTCCCGCCAGCTGAAGCCATTCGGGTGGAGGAATTCATCAATTTCTTCCCCACTTCGTATCCCGCGCCTACCAATCAGACATTTGCGATCAAAGCCGATAGTGGCCCCTCTCCCTTTCAAAAAAATCTTCAAGTAGTGCGAATCGGGATCAAAGGAAAGGAATTAAGTGCAGAAGAGCGGAAGCCCGCTAATCTCGTCTTTGTCATTGACGTATCTGGCTCGATGAATCGGGAGAACCGATTAGAACTGGTGAAAAAAAGCTTACATGTCCTTGTCGATCAACTCCAACCTACAGATTCAGTAGGGATCGTCGTCTACGGATCAGAGGGACGCGTTCTTTTGCCCCCAACCTCTGCCGAAGACAAACACGCGATTTTATCAGCCATCGATGAACTGCAACCCGAAGGCTCCACCAATGCGGAAGAAGGGCTCGTGCTCGGTTATGAAATGGCGGCCCGTTCCTTCAAGCCTAGTGCCATTAACAGGGTGATTTTATGCTCCGACGGGGTGGCGAATGTAGGAGAAACAGGGGCCGAGGGCATTTTGCGTTCGATCGAGGACTATGCGCGAAAAGACATTTACTTGAGCACCTTTGGCTTTGGCATGGGAAACTATAATGATGTTCTGATGGAGCAGCTGGCGAATAAAGGAGAAGGCAACTACGCCTACATTGATACGTTTTCGGAGGCTCGCCGCATTTTTACGGAATCATTGACGGGCACCCTCCAAACGATCGCTCGTGACGTAAAAATTCAGGTGGAATTCGACCCTAAGAAGGTAGGCTCGTATCGCTTGATCGGCTATGAGAACCGCGATGTCCGCGACAAAGATTTTCGCAACGACAAGACAGATGCGGGGGAGATCGGCGCTGGCCATAGTGTGACCGCTCTTTATGAAGTGAAGCTCGCTTCCCCTGCCCATGCAGATATCGGGACGGTTCGCGTGCGCTATCATCATGCCTCTTCCCAAAAAGTAGAGGAAATCTCCGAGTCTGTGAAGATGCAAAATGCCTTGTCTCCAGAAGTGGCGTTCCTTGCTGCTGTAGCAGAATACGGGGAAATATTGCGGGAGAGTCCGTATGCCGAAAGAAGTTCCCTTGCCGATGTACTCAAACTGGCGGAAGCCACAGCCACCGGAGAGGAACAGCTCGAATTTGTCCGTTTGGTTAAAGACAGCATGGCAATCAGCAGGAACTAATGCTTGTTCCTAGACTCTGGTGTCGCGCCTGTACCTCATCCAAATATAGACCATCAAGCCAATCGCCGAACCGATTAGCAAAAATGTGATGCCGTAATGACGTATATAAACGACGACCTTGAGCCACTCTTTCTCAAGCGCCTGTCCCAACAGTAAAAACGTGACACTCCAAAGAAATGCGCCGGCGTAAGCAAAAAAGGCGAATCGTCGAAACCCCATCGCAGAGACTCCTGCCAAATAGGCGGTAATATGACGGACGCCAGGCAAAAAATAGCCGATGAGCAACAGGTATGGACCGTACTTGGCAAACAGCTTTTGGGTCGACTCTATTTTTTTCGGTGTAATATGCAAGTACGGTCCAACCTTCAGAAGCAGCGGCAGTCCCCACTTCCATGCGACGGCATAGCTGATCGTTATCCCTACAGCCGCTCCCAAAAAGGCACTCAGCACCGTAAACGGCATGTGCAAAACACCGCGGGAAACCGCATAGCCAGCGTACGTCATTAGTACCTCATCGGGTATGGGGAGCCCTACAACACCAAGTGTGAGCGAAAAAAAGATGCCGACATATCCATATTTCATCAAAAAAAGATCCAGATGCTGCTCCACGGCTACCTCCAGTAATGTTGTCCTACTTCATTGTATTCTCTCCCTATTCTTTGGCATTCTGGCTTTTTTACAAAAATTCAGGCCAGGGCATATGGTATCCTAAAAAGATCTTATTTCCTTTTTCAGGTGACGCCATGAACTATATGGAACAAATAACATATGCCCTTTCTTTTATCGAAAAGCAGTTAACGGAAAAAGTAACACTCGATGAAGTGGCTTCAGCAGCCGGATATTCCAAGTACCATTTTCAACGGTTGTTTTTTCACGTGACAGGAGAAACTGTCGGCCAATACATTTCGAAGAGACGCTTGACCGAAGCTGCCAAAGCGCTGTCGCTCGAACAAAAGAGCGTGACAGAAGTCGCCTTTACATATGGCTTTGATTCCCACGAAGCCTTTACTCGCGCCTTTACGAAACGTTTTGGTCTGCCTCCTTCTGCACTTCGCCGATCAGGAAAAATGCCGCGGTACACCATGCTGGAACGTATCGAGCTACCTTATTTGGAAAATATTCAGCTGCAATCGATTGAGCCCGTCTACATCCCTGCCCACGAAGAACTGAACCTGGTAGGCTACTCCTCCACTACCCGTTTGACAACAGATATTGTCCATTGTTGGAAGCGTTTGGGACAGAAAATCTCCATGCAGAAAAACCAGAAGCGATATGGGGTCATTCGCTACCCGGATGCTTTCGAGCTGTCGTTAAGCTTTGCCTATTTTGCTGGCATACACACTACGGAGCATGTTGGTACAGACGGATTGGAATTGCTCACTCTGCCTGCATCTGGTTATCTTGTCTTCCCTCACAAAGGATCGGTGCAAAATCTCAAACTGACGTATCAATACATATACGGGAGCTGGATGACACACGCAGCCACATCCGACCAGCTTTATGCCCGATACGATTTTGAATACTACGACCACCGCTTTCTTGGAAGTGACCATCCTGATTCGCTTTGCTTCATATATATACCCGTTCTAGCCCGAGAATAGTTGATGGCAGTTCGCATTTTCGATCAAGTTTTCCTCGTTTTCCTGTCGTACGCTGGACATGTGAAAAGGAGTGAATCGAATGAAAGAACTGACCTATTTGACAGCAACGGAGATGGGCACATGGATTCGAGAGCGTAAAATAAGTGCCGAAGAAGCTACCCGGCATACCTTTAAAAGAATCGCCTCGCTTAATGGCAAAATGAACGCTATCGTCGCTTATGACGAGCAGGCTGCTCTCGAATCCGCCAAGCAAGCGGACAAAGAAATGGCGGAAGGCAATATTCGGGGGCCCCTTCACGGGGTGCCAATCACAATCAAGGATTCCTTTGCCACAGCCGGACTCCCTACTACTTCTGGCTTCCCCCCTCTAAAAGGCTACATTCCGCAACATGACGCAGCCATCGTCCGCAGACTGAAACAGGCAGGAGCCGTTTTGATTGGCAAAACGAATGTCTCTACTCTGCTCATGGATCTCCAAACAGACAACGATATTTACGGTCGGACGAATAATCCGTGGAATCAGGCGAGGACTTCGGGAGGTAGCAGCGGAGGCTCGGCAGCTGCGGTTGCCGCGGGACTTTCTTATTTGGATATCGGGAGTGACATCGGAGGATCGTTGCGCGTCCCTGCTCATTATTGTGGTGTATTCAGCTTGAAGCCGACAGAAGGAGCCGTTCCGGCAACAGGACACATGCCCGGCTTTGAAGGAATGTCTGATTATAGATCGTCTCGTCACCTGGCCTGCTATGGCCCTGTAGCCCGTTCGATCGAAGACCTGGAAGTGGCGTTTTCCATCATGAGTGGCGGAACCGGCAATGCTGGCTTGCCTCATGGACCACAAGTCTTGCCCCCTCCCCTAAAGGAGCAGCCCCTGCACATTCGCTGGATGGAGGAGCTGCCCGGCTACCCGACGAGTCGAGCCATTCGGGATCAGTTGCGCCGCTTCGTCAAAATGCTGGAGCAACAAGGGATGCATGTTGAACAAGTGACGGCACCGCCCTTGGATGTACGCAAAACCTGGGAAACATGGGGAAAAATCATCGACGCGGAGTTAAACTCAACGACGTCTCCACTCATTCGCGGTTTTGCTCATGCTCATCTCATTACGATGCCGATTTATCGCCAGGTTCCCACGGCTACCATGCTCATCCCGTTGACGTTCAAAAACTACATGCGAGTCTTAACCATTCGGGAGCAGCTCATTCGCAGCTTCGAGCAATTCATGGCAGACTGTGACTTGTTCTTGTGTCCGGTCAGCTGCACGACAGCCTTTCCTCATATGGCAAAATCGAAAATGTGGGGCTACAAGCCGATATACACCAAACCGCTGTACGTAGACGAGAACCCGCAAAACTACTGGGCCGCTACGACTTTTTATACGAGTCTGTTTAATGTCACAGGAAGTCCGGTCGTGACGATGCCGATCGGTTTTGATGAGCAAGGTCTTCCTATCGGCATACAGTGTGTGGGCAAGCGATGGCGTGATAGGGAATTGCTACAGGGAGCGTCGAAATTGTATACGACCTGCCCAGAGTGGCAGGCGCCTGAAATAGATTGATTAGCCAATGAAAATTTTACTGGGGAACCTGATACGAACTGCGTCGAAAGCACAAAGCTTCCGGCGCAGTTTTTCTTTTACATAAGCTATATTTTTTATTCCTGATGACCGATAAGCATATTAGCAAGAGGTTATATTAGAAATTCAACTATCTAAGCAGAAAAGAGGTTCTCATGAAAAACGCGATCATTGTTGTATTGTTAATCATTATTGGAATTATGGTTTATGATGAATATTTGGAGGAAGAAGACGATGCGGTCTACGTCTCTACGCCAGTTGCTATCGAAGAAGAGCAAGATCCTCAGGTTTCCATTCTCGATAAAATAGACCTTGTTTGGGGAGAGGGTTTTGTCCAAAGTCAAACTGTACTTGTTTTCAAGAACGAAAATAAATACCCTGTTCATGTCAGTGACTTTAAAGCGACATTTAACTCTGTTCAAGGACGAACAGAGTACGCAGAACATTTTAACATCGTACCCGATCTTCTCCAGCCAGGTGAAGTAGGATATGCAGTACTTGATAGTATCCCGAGCTATATTGATTACGCAGAAGATTTTTCAGGTACCGAAATTACACAGGTTGTCAAAAAAGAAGAATCCAATGGCACATATACAAAGCTACAGCTCTCTAATGTAGGCTTTGAGTATGATCCTTCAGATTCTGAACTCCTTGTAAGGGGGACAATGACGAATAATAGCAATATAAACGTAGATGGCGATAAAATCACCGCCATTGCTTTACTGTATGATAGCAAAGATAAATTAATAGGTGCGTTTAGCGAAGATCTAAACATGCTTGGTAAGAGAGTTCGCAACGGCGATCAGTTGGATTTTCTGATAAAAAGCGGGCTCCTATCTAACGATTTGACAGCGAAAACTACTCGCATTGAAGTTGTTGCCGGATGTCAAACTTGTAATTAGAACAAAACCGGAATGAAATATTCCAGCCTACCTTGCATAAAGCCCCTTTCCCTATGAAGAAAACTACCAGTGCGAACCCCCATTTCTGGTAATGAGGAGGGGCTTTATGCTTCCATTATTGAAAAAGCGCCTGACACTGATCGTTTCCCTGCTTTGCATGACGCTTCACCTGTCCGGTCTATCGTTTGCAAAAGAGACAACAAACACTCCATCTGCCCAACAGTCACCTCTCTTCCAATCGAGGTCGTTTCTTCATTCGCAGGAGAGGCTTGCCTACTCGCTCGGCATTCAAGCATACATCTACGGCTATCCATTAGTGATGTCCGCCAAAACAATGGAAGCCATGGTCAAAAACCGGGCGCCGATCAACCAGTTTTATTATGCGGACACACTCGCTTCCCCAGCTTTTCGGGATATCGTGACGCCGAACTCCGATACATTGTATATGAGCGCATGGCTGGATTTGTCAGAGACGCCCGTCCGCTTGACTGTCCCCGCCAATCCACAAAACCGCTACTATACCGTGAAAACCACTTACGGGAGTCAAAAGCTAAACGCTGCATTTTACAAAGGAACAGCTTCCCAAGACGTCTGCTTTCTGGTCGATCAACGTCTATGACAACCAGCTGTTTTTAGCCAAAACAGCAGCCGATCGCGCATCGGTTCGCAGCAATACAGGAACACTTGCGTACAATCCGGATGGCTCCCTCGATCTGTATTTGCAACAGCAACCGCCCAAAGTCAAGGAAGGCAACTGGCTCCCGCTCCCTGAAGGCGAGTTTAATCTCGTTTTGCGGATATTTGCACCGGAGCCTGCAACGCTGGACAAACAGCACGCTTGGCCCGCTGTCATGGAAAGCAACCCAATACCTTAACACAACGAAAAAGGCACCGCCCCATCGTGAGCAGTGCCTTCTGTATTGAGTCTGTTACTTCTTCAAATCTTCAATGGAGTTGATCTCCATATAGGTTGGAACAGCCAAGCCCAGCTTGGTTCCTTGCAGATTCGGACCGAGGTCCTCTACGTCTTTCCCCAGCTTTTCCATGTAGTCAGCGTGCGTGGTTGGCAGCCAAGCTGCTACCATTCCATCCACATCGCCGTTCGATACACCGACCCACATTGGGCCAGCTTCTACTTGGCTCATTTCCACCTGGTATTTCAGCTTTTGCTCCAGAACCGTCTTCACCACATTTGTGCTGGCGATCTCAGAATCCCACGCGACGTAGGCGAGCGTCAATTTTTTGCCTTCTGCAGGCTGGATGCCTTCTACCCACTTGTTGACGGTAGCCTCATTGTTTTTCACCCATTCGGCTGCTGCCTCTTCCGGCTTTTTGCCGCTCTCGATATCGAGCATCACTTTTTCCATGTCCGCAGGTGTCCACGAAAACTTGTCGAGGAACGCATACGCGCTTGGGTGCTCCTCCTTCAGTCCTTTGCGTACGATGGTATGAATCTGTTCATCCTTCCCGAAGACGCCTTTCGGGTCTTCGAGATATTTCATCTCGAACTTGGAGAACATCCAGTGAGGTGTCCAGCCTGTCACGATAATCGGCTTTTTGTCTTTGTAGGCTTGTGTCAGTGCTGCCGTCATCGCTGCACTAGAGCCCTCTACCAGTTCCCAATCTTTCAGATCGTAGTCTTTCATGGCTTTTTCCGTCGCTTTCATCAGACCAGCGCCCGGATCGATTCCGATAATTTTATGATCCACTTGTGCTCCAACGCTATTCGGTGCAGACGTACCCGCATTTCCCTCTGCAGGCTGATTTCCCTGCGGTGTTCCCGCGGTTGAACATCCTGCCATCACCATGCTGAGTCCGAGTGCGACTGCCAGCCCTTTCAAGGCGCCTTTTTTCATTTTCATGAAAACCCCTCCTACGCGTTTTTTCTCTTTCCAACACTTTGCGTGAGACGATCTAACAGAATCGCCAAAATAACGATGGCCAGACCCGCCTCAAAACCTTCACCGATCTTGATCTGTGTTACGGCACGATACACGTCCGCCCCCAAGCCTTTCGCCCCAATCATCGAGGCAATGACGACCATGGACAGCGCGAGCATAATGCTCTGGTTAATCCCCGCCATCATTGTCGTCTTGGCAATCGGCAGCTGTACCTTCGTCAGCTTTTGCCAGTAGGTAGAACCGAACGCTTCAGAAGCCTCGATCAGATCGGCTGGAACTTGTCGAATTCCCAAGTTGGTCAGACGAATCGTCGGTGGCATCGCAAAAATGACAGAAGCGATAACCCCCGGTACTTTTCCGAGCCCGAAGAAAAAGATGGCGGGAATCAAGTACACAAACGCCGGCATCGTCTGCATGAAATCAAGCAGTGGTGTGACGACCTTTTGCACGGAATCATTCTTCGCGCACCAGATACCGACGGGAATCCCGATAATCACCGAGATCAGCCCTGCCGTCAATACCAGCGCAAGTGTTTCCATTGAATGCTCCCAATAACCCAGATTCTGAATCAGAAGAAGTCCAATGAAGGTAAAAAGAGCAATTGCCACTTTGCCAGCCCGATAAGCCAGCAGCGTAAACAAAATGATCAGGACCCAAAACGGGATTCCTGTTAGAATCCACGAAAACAAGTCAACGGTTCCACCGATTCCAGCTGATATGAAGTCGAACAAGAAGCCCAAATTCTCTTCCAGTCCATCTACAATCGTTTCTACCCAACTGTCGAGCGGCAGCTTCGGAAATAGTTGATTTTGACTCATGATGGATTCACCTGCCCCTCTTCATTCGTTGGCTCTGGAACTTGTTGATTTACTTTTCCTGCCAACCCACCCAAGACGGCTCCTTTTACAATCACGCCCAGGAGACGATTTTGTTCCCCGATAACCGCCACTGGAATATCCGAAAACGCAACAAGGTCAAACATCTCATTGAGAAGTGTCTGCGGTCCGACAGTCGGTACCTCCGTTCGCAGCACGGATTCCAGCGACTGTCCTGCTTCCTTGGCTCCGTTTACCGCGTCTGCCGTCAGCACACCCAGCAATGTTTTTCGTTTATCCACCACGTACAAACTGGAAACACCACGCTCACGCATCATTTGCAGTGCGACGCGAGGCCCTTTGTCCAGAGTGATCGTCTCTGCCCGCTTCATGACTTTTTCAGCGGACAATACCTTGGAACGATCCACATCCTCTACGAAGCGCTCTACGTATTCGTTTGCCGGATTGGTCATGATTTCTTCCGGCGAGCCGATTTGCACGATCGCACCGTCTTTCATCAAAGCGATCCGATCCCCGATCTTCAATGCTTCGTCCAGATCATGCGTAATGAAAATAATGGTCTTCTGCATGGTGCTTTGCAGTTCCAACAGCTCATCCTGCATGTCCTTGCGAATTAACGGGTCCAAGGCACTGAATGCCTCATCCATCAACAGCACATCGGGCTCATTCGCGAGCGCACGGGCCAGCCCCACACGCTGCTGCATCCCGCCACTCAGCTGATCCGGGTAGCTTGCTTCCCAACCGCCGAGTCCGACGAGTGCGAGTGACTTTTTCGCTTTTGCCTCACGCTCGGCCTTTGGCATCCCTTGAATCTCCAAGCCGTACTCCGCATTTTCAAGTACCGTCCTGTGAGGGAACAAGGCGAACTTTTGAAATACCATGCCCAGTTTCTTTCTTCTTACATCCTGTAACTGCTCGGTGTTCATACTGACGATATCCGTACCGTCAATCAGGATTCTGCCTTCTGTCGGTTCAATCAACCGATTCAACAATCGAACCAAGGTCGACTTCCCGCTTCCCGAAAGCCCCATGATGACGAAAATTTCGCCTGCATGCACCTCAAAACTCGCTTGATTCACCCCAAGGGTAAGACCCGTTTCCTTCAATATTTCTTGCTTGGTCTTCCCCTGCTTCACCTGGGACAATGCGCGTTGGGGTTGGCGTCCAAAGATTTTGGTCAAATTCTCTACTTTGATCTTGGGCATATGTTCACCTCCAACTTTTACGCCCGGCATCCGGACTGTTCTTTACCCTTACAATTGTAACCAGCCATTTTTTTTACCTCAAACTGGGTGAGGCATGATAATCCGCCATTTTCAGCGTTCAGAAAAAACTTTACGTACTTTACTTCCTGTATTCTCAGTTTATCACGTATATACTGTACAACATCTCCATTTACTTTTTGCTTTTGGAGACGTACAATTCTAGTCAGGTTACTATGACTAGAGGAGCTGCTTTTTTCAAAATGGATACCAATCAGGAAAAAATCCTCGAAAAAGCTCAGGAACGCGTGATTGAAACGCTGGCTCGCAACATGGATCTGTATGGAATTACCATGTCAACGGGACTGCTGTATGGCACATTGCTCTTTCAGGACAAGTCAATGACACTCGATGAGATGGGCGAAGCACTGGGCATGAGCAAAACCAGCATGAGCACCGGCGTCCGCACATTGATGGACTTAAATATGGTAGAAAAGATATGGAAAAAAGGGACACGGAAGGATCATTACGAGGTCAATCTGGATTGGTACCAGAACTTCATCGACCTCTTTTCCGTGAAGTGGAGACACGCCTGTGAACATAATGTACATGCGTTGAAAAAGTCGCTCCTTGAGCTTCGCGCTCTCCAGCAATCCGAAGAGCTTACGGAAGAAGTCAGTGAGCGTGTGGAACTTAGTATCAAGCGCATTGAAAATGGTTTGGAATATTATTTGTGGCTGTCCCGGTTGATCGACTCCTTCGAATCACATGATATCTTTCAGTTTGTACCGAAAAAGGAAAATGAATCATAAGAAGTTCGCGATCGAAAAAGACTCGTTCCTTCCAATAGGAATGAGTCTTTTTTGTGGTACAATTATCCAGAGCGGATTCACGCTCTTCTATGATGAAAGGAGTGGTCAGTTATGAAAAAGGACATGAATCAACGTTCTTATAAAGCTGTGCGTGTACCAAACAACCAAAAAGGGGAACACCAACACTAGCCCCCTTTCACTTAGGAGGAAATGGATTGATTCGAAAAACAGCTCTACTGATTATTGATGCGCAGGTAGGTATTATCGAAGGGCAATTTGGTCCTGTTTTTCAGCCGGCTACACTTGTCCA
The DNA here is from genome assembly GCF_900637055.1 of Brevibacillus brevis. Classification (NCBI taxonomy): domain Bacteria; kingdom Bacillati; phylum Bacillota; class Bacilli; order Caryophanales; family Paenibacillaceae; genus Brevibacillus; species Brevibacillus brevis. Next base: position 689,017 of record NZ_LR134338.1, on the reverse strand, counting down.
AACATTGAAAAAAGTAAGAGAAGATGCCTATAGCAAGGATATTCCTGTGCTGTACGTTCAGGATGCGGATGTCGGAGAAGTCGGTTCGGACGACTTTGCCATTCACCCTGAGATCGCCCCTCTGCCATCAGAAACGGTGATTCAAAAACTGGCGACAGACTCGTTTCACGGAACAGACCTGCACGAAAAGCTACAAGCACTCGGGATTAACCACCTCGTCATCATGGGCTGCAAAACCGAGTTTTGTATCGACAGCGCCTGCCGCAAAGCGACGACACTCGGCTATGATGTAACGCTTGTCAAAGACGGGCACTCTACATCGGACAGTAAGGCCCTGTCAGCGGAACAAATCATCGCCCATCACAATACGTGCTTGCATGGATTGGGAAATATTGAGCCATTTATTTTGGTGCGGGAATCAACAGAGGATGTCTTCGCGCCTACCCATGATTCTTACCGCTAACGTTTTGCTGAACTTCTCGAAACCGTCTCTTCAGGCGGTTTCTTGTTTTGTCCTGCTTACGATTGGACCTTGCTATAATAGAAGAAACGAATCTGCCTATCGAAGGAGAAACCATGTCGACTACTATCGCTATACCAAGATTGGGCGTAGGAGCTGTCATCCTAAACGACAAGAATGAGCTTTTGCTGGTTTTACGAAACAGAGATCCAGAGAAAGATACGTGGAGCATTCCCGGGGGAAAAGTTGATCCCTATGAACAACTGGAGACGAGTGTCATCCGTGAAATCAAAGAAGAAGTCAATCTCGATGTCGAGGTAAAGGCCCTGCTGTGCACCGCAGAAACCATCCGCCCGGAAAGTGCCGAGCATTGGGTTTCGGTCATTTACGAAGTCACAATCCTGAGTGGAGAAGCACGCAATTTAGAGGAAGGCGGGGCGATTGGAGACATGCGCTGGTTTTCACTCGATGCACTTCCGTCGAATCTGGCTTGCTTCGCCGTACCAGCTATCGAGCATTTGCAAAACCGGAACCGTTCATGAAAAACAAAACGGACAGTTGCCCATGTGGCCTGTCCGTTTTTTCTTGAAGAAGATTACTCCCCTTTTTTGATAATCTCTTGCACTCTGCCCACTTGTCCATCCGTCAAACGAACCTTGATTCCATGTGGATGTATACTGGAATTCGTCAGGATATCCTTGACAATCCCACGGGTGCGCTTGCCCGTGCGTTGGTCCGGTTTCAATACAATGTCTACTTCAAGACCCGCTGTGATGTCTTTTCGGTTTTTTCCGTTCATTTTTCCCTTCTCCTTTTTTCGTTCTATGTCCCACCTATGATATAATCGACAAACAAATCCATCTCACCGGAGGAATCCATGCTTACTTTTGAAGAAAAACTAGCGATTATTGAATCTTTTCCACAACTGACTCGGAATGACGTCTCCCTGAAACGGGTTAATTTTCATTATGAGGAAAGCCTTCATGACAAAAAGACAGTCGTCTATCATCTGCATCCGAACGGCAACGGCTTTGTGTTTGCCGCGTTTTTGAAGGGCTACCAAAAAGACGACAAGGGCTATGTCAACATCCGTGATTTCTCGGCGGACGAGCTGCGCAAGGTAGTCGAGGCTTCGATCCAATCCCTCTCCGTGAAACGTGAACCAGCTCCAAAAGCTGCGAGTGCAGCTGAACAATTGGAGCAAACATGGATTGACAACCAAAACCGCACGCTCTTGCTGCAACAGGAAGACGCGCTGTGGAACGTATACCACGGGATGAACCTGGAAGCTTCCTTTGAATCGTACGTGGAAGCGGAGCAGTATTTGATTGAAGAAGGATTTTCCCTGCAACAATAAAGCCCTTCCTCCTCCCTGCTACATGTACCATACCAAATCGTAGACGTTTTGATCAAATTGGCGCAAGCGATCCGACTGCTTGCGCCATCCCAACACAGGGGGACGATGCGACATGATCAAGTACAGAGATACACTTCTTACAAATATCCATAAACAGATTGAGGCGTGGTATGCCCAGAAGTCTCCCGTCTCTCATGAAGAGTTATATCGCTTTCTTCATTCGTTGAAGGGGACATCCGGGACAATTGGATTGACCGACTTGTCTGATCTGTCTCAGATCCTTCTGGATCGAATGGATGACATGCCTGTAAAGGAATGGTCGCTCGGTGAATGGCGAGTGTTTTTGCAAGAGTTGATCACCTTATGCTACGAACAGCGATCCGAACCGGAAGTTTTCATCGAGAACTCCACTCTTCAACGGGAAACCCCTTGTGAGCAACAACCTTTGGTCCTCATCCTGGATGATGACGTCACCCTGCTTATGTATCTAAAGGAATATTTAGAAAAACGCAATTGGTCTGTTATCGCAACGGTCTATCCTCATAAGGCTCTCGACTATTTTCACGACATAAATCCTGACTGCTTCATTCTGGATTTGAACATCCCGGAAACAGGCGGCTTCCAAGTGATGCAGACGATCAGCGAAAAAATAAAGAAGCAATACGTGCCTACGACCATCATCAGCATCGATTGCGAACGGGAGACCCGTCTGAATGCCTATCGTTTGGGCGCAGATGACGTCATGTGCAAACCGCTTGATATGGAAGAGCTGGTCGTACGCCTCGAACGCCAGCTTCGCCGGAAGCGCTGGATGAACAGTATCTTGTTTTTGGACGAGCTTACGGGTGTCAACAATCGCAATTCTTTTGTTGATACGTACCAACGGCTTCTTTCTGATGCCCAGCGAACCAACCCCCCCTTCTCACTGGCATTTTTGGATATCGATTTTTTCAAAGGGGTCAATGATACATACGGGCATCTGATCGGCGACGAGGTGCTGACTCGTTTTGCTGCTTTCATCGGGCAGAGCGCCGAAAAACAGGATGTATTATTCCGGTACGGCGGAGAGGAATTTATCCTGCTGATGCCGCGTACGAGTGTACAAATTGGAAAGATGCGCCTGGAGCAGATGCTGTCTGCTTTTTGTTCGCTTGCGTTCGAAGCTCCTGAAGGAACGTTTTCTTTGAGCTTTTCCGGTGGAATCGTACAAGTAGATGATCCTCATAAACCGCATACGTATTGGGTAGAAGCTGCGGACACGGCTTTGTATGCTGCGAAAAATGCGGGGCGGCGCCGGATTGAAACCGCTCAAATCACAGAGACGCATGACTCCCCCAAGGTAAAACTGAAGGTCGCCATTATTGATGATGATCCAATGATTCGCGTGATGCTGGCCGATTCCATCCAAACCAGTTTTGACGGTTGGATGCACGTCGACATCCAGACTTACGAAGAAGGAGCAGCTTTCTTCGACTCCACCTGGCATCAGGGACAAGAGCCATATCTCGTCATTTTAGACGGGATGATGCCACAGATGGATGGCCTCGAGGTTCTCCAGAAAATCCGGAATTTGCCGAATGCCAAGAAATATACGGTGATTATGCTGACAGGTCGTACTGAAGAGCAAGACATTGTCCGAGCCCTTCAGCTCGGTGCTGACGACTATATGACCAAGCCATTTCGTACACGCGAACTGGAGGCTCGCATTATGCGACTGGTTAAGCGAATGTTGTAAGGAGGTAGCAAGATGGCAACAATTATGCTGGCCGAAGACGAAGCCGTGTTGCGCATGTTGATTGGCGACACGCTCGAAGATGAGGGACACGAGCTCGATATCGCTTGCGATGGAGAGGAAGCCCTGCAAAAAATCGGTCAAAATGAGTACGACTTGATTATTTTAGATTATATGATGCCAAAGCTGACAGGCTTTGAAGTATTGCAGCAGCTCAAACAGATGGACGATAAAAAGACAGTCAAGGTCCTAATCCTCTCGGCAAAAAGTCAACATGCCGAACAGGAGAAAATGCGTGCAGCTGGTGCCGATGACTTCATGCCAAAGCCCTTTAGCCCGATGGACCTTGTCCGGAAAGTAGAGGAAATGCTCGCATGACCGGGTTCTGGGCGTTTATCAGAAAAAGCATCACCCGTCGCTTCATGGCGATGATGCTTCTTTTTCTATCACTGTTGATTGCGGGCGCTTCCATCGTTCAATATTTGAATAGCAACACATTAACCCAATATCAGACGGCGATATACAATACCAAGGAAAAACAAAATTTGGTCGCAGACATCGCTGAGCACACGAACCAGATCTTTTTTCGTGCAAGGGGTTATTACGCTTTTTTGAGCCCATCTGAGTACAATGAGCTATTTCTTGAAAAAAAGAAGCTGGAACAAGCGCTGGATAATTTTAAGAAGCTTCCGCTCAATGATGAGGAGCAAGCGCTTGTCGCTTCGATCGAGTCTTTCTTCACGAACTTTTTCGCCAATGTGTTTCCTACTTTTTCGAGCTATGCAAAGAACGGAGACTTTGAATCCCTGCGAAAAGCTTCGGCCAGTGGCGTGAATCAGGAAGTAAACAACTTGCTTACATACGCCGGGCGGTATCAGGAAGAGCACGATCAGCTTTTATATACGAGAAACCAACTACTGTTCGAAGAGCTGTCACAGCTAAGCACTTGGTTTCTCGTGTACTCGCTGATGGTGCTGGTGATCATGGTGGTAGTCACCATTCAAACCACACGGGATATCGGCAGGCCGTTGGTTCGTCTATCCGAAGATGCTGAACAGTTTGCCAATGGCGGTACACCTCTTTTGCAGGATTTGAACAGGATTGACGAAATCGGCAGGCTCTCCCGCTCCCTCGACTATTTGATCAGGCAAATTCAAGCCAAAGAAGAAGTTCTCATGGCACAAAACGAAGAGCTACAAGCCCAGCAGGATGAGCTGATGATGCAGCAAGAAGAGCTGCAAGAAGCAATGGGCAAGATGGAGGATAACGAACGGTATTTGGAAAAGAAAAACCGTTTCATCCTCTCTTTGTCGAATACGTTGGATAAAGGTGAGCTGCTTTCCAGTATCATTCGCAATATAACCGAGGTCATGGATGCCGATAAAGGTGTCATCGTCATGCTGAACACTGACAGGGATGCAGCCAGTTTTGGCGTTTCCCAGAACGGTCTGGAGCAATTGCGCAAAGGATTGGATGATGGTCCATTCGTGCGAACCAGGGAAACGGGCCTGCCGTATGTCCTGATGCGTGAAAGTACTGACGCTGAGCGCGGCTACACAGAGGAAATGTCACAAACATGTGAGCTTTACCTCCCAGTATTAGATGCCCAGCAGACAATCGTTGCATGTATCATCCTCTCCCGTATCGGTCGAAAATTCACGAATCAGGAGCTACAAGTCATCATCGGAATCGCCAAGCAGATTTCCTTGGCATTCGATAAGCTCGCGATGTTTGAAGAGACGGAGCGTCAGCGGAAAATGACACAGGATATGCTCGATTCAGTACAAGAAGGCATTCAGCTCATTGATCTGGGTGGAGAAACGCTGCAAGTAAACCGGAATTTCTGTGAGCTATTGATCTACGACAATCAGCTCGCTTCGCAAGGATTTGACTTGGAACAGTTCCTTTCCCATCTACAGAGTCGAACCTTAGAACCCGATCGGCTGATTCAGTATGTCAGAGCAGTCGTTTTAGACGAAGGCGCCATTCCTTCAGGCAGTATTGTGTTTCAGATGACCGGGCCGGAAGTACGTTATATTCAGCTCTATGCAGAGCCTCTGTTCCGGAATCAGGAGAAATGGAGTACCTTGCTCGTTTATCGTGACTTTACCAAGGAATACGAGATCGACCAAATGAAGTCGGAATTCGTCAGTACGGTCAGTCATGAGCTGCGTACTCCTCTCGCCAGTGTGCTCGGCTTTGCGGAGCTGCTATTAACGAAGGAGCTCAAGCCCGAGCGTCAACAACGGTATTTAGCGACCATTTATCAAGAAGCGACCCGCCTGACTGCGCTAATCAACGATTTCTTGGATTTGCAACGCATGGAATCCGGGAGACAGACGTATGAGGTAGAGAACGTTGCGATTGATCAAGTGATTCAGGACATTTTCGGACTTTATCAAGTCCAGTCCCCTCTCCATAGATTCGAACTCGATTTGCAAACGGAGCAAACCGTTGTTTATGGCGACCAAGCCAAGCTGCGTCAAGTATTTGTGAATCTGATCAGTAATGCCGTCAAATACTCCCCGCATGGCGGTCATGTCAGAGTGCGCTGTCGCCAAGATGGGAACCGCTTGCTCGTGGAGGTCCAAGATGAAGGGCTAGGCATTCCTTCCGAAGCTATCCCTCATCTGTTTACCAAATTTTATCGTGTTGATAACTCGGATCGCCGCGAGATTGGCGGTACAGGACTGGGACTCGCCATTGTTCAGGAGATCGTCCATATGCACCATGGAGAAGTTGCCGTTACGTCCGAATCAGGCAAGGGTAGTACATTTACAGTTACCCTTCCGCTGGCTGAGCACGCCTTGTCCCCTGACTATCCTGCGGGAAGTGAGGAGGCAGTCTCTCCAACTGGTCAATGCAATGGAAACGTTGTGATCATCGAGGACGATTTGAACCTAACCGAACTGTTGCGTGATGAGCTGACGAGTTCTGGATTCCGTGTCAATTCCTTCTCTACAGCTTCTGAGGCAGTAGCAGCAATCGAGGAGCTGCGACCGGATGCTGTCGTGCTTGACCTTATCTTGAAGAACGGCGAGAGTGGTTGGAAGGTCATTGAGGAAATACGCAAAAACCCGGATTTACGGACCATTCCAATCGTGATCTCCAGTGCTTTTGAGGAAAAGAAAAAGGCATTTGATCTGGGGGCAACCGGCTATCTGATCAAGCCTTATCATCCAGATACCTTGTCAAAAGCGATTTTGCTGGCCATCACGAATCATGAAGCAACGGGACAGATCTTCATTCCCGATGAACAGTAAAGATGACCATGGACAAAAGAGGCTGCGGCTATGAAAGCGCGGCCTCTTTTTTTACCTTCTACCAAAGAAAATCTTGGTATATTCATGCGCTTTCCATCACACATTAATAGAGGTTACTTTGTGCACTTTTGCCCTGCAAAGGAGGAGTTCATGTGTATTTCTCAAAAAAAGCAGTCGTTCCAATCGAAGAAGAGGAAACAGATGTATGGACGTGCAGTAATGAGGGCTGTACGTGCTGGATGAGAGATAACTTTTCCTTTGATAAGAGCCCGAGCTGCCCCTTTTGCCATTCCCGTATGGTAAAAGACACGCGCATGCTGCCAGTCATAACTAATCACAGCAGCAGGCGGAACTCTTGAGCCCTTCTTTTCTTTTTTCTTGCGGGTATTCTTCCTCTTCTCTACAATAAATTCATGACGTACGAATGTTAGAGGAGTATGCCCATGAACCGAAAAGAGATGGAAGATCAAGTGATTCAAGCCTACCAGCGCGACGAGGGCATGATGATTCTCGTTTTTGCCCAATGGTGTGTGAATCACGGTCTAGATGCACGCGAATTATACCGTCGCGCTTATCCCGCTCAAGGGGAAAATACGTTACTCGCTCAAATGCTGGACAATACCGTTCCCAAAGAAGAAGCAGAGGACATTCCTGATGCGACTCTCCTTGGTGTATTGTCGCTGTTTGGCAATGACGATTTGGCGTTTGTGGTCAGTGAGACCATCGATGAAATGAAAAAGAATCCGAAATAATGCATGAAAGCCATACTCGTGCGAAAGCTGCGCACTCGGGTGTGGCTTTCTTTCTTTTTTTCCCTTTCCAAAACTCCCCTCCCCTGTCCAAATACGAATCAAAGAAAACTTTATTATCATGAAACCATTCACAGTTTATTGTTTGAGCGACAACGTCAGCCGACAAACGATGAAATGGAGAATATCGAAATGTATACAGATTCAAAAATCTTGAAATCTCTGTTTTACATCCAGCTCTTCTCAAGTTTTCTCGTTGTAGTCGGTCATTTCACGGCTTCTGCCCTTTCGTTTACGGATCCATTTTGGATCGTGGCCCTCAATCAGATCAGTCGCTACGGCACTGTCCTGTTGACGATCGCCACCGGTTATTTGACTGCTTATTCTTTTGAAGCCAAGAGCCCTACTGCTCGCGAGTTTTTTTCAGGGAAGCTCCTGTATATTTTTGTCCCGTATTTAGTATCTGGCGTCCTGTACCATTACTTGTTGAAAAAAGGAATGCCTCATACTGCCCAGGACTTCACAAACATTGTTCTCGGCAAAACAGGTGATCATCTGTACTTTGTGTTTATGATTTGCCAGTATTACGTTTTTGCCTATCTGTTTCGCTGTGTGATCACGAAGCGCAACATTTTGTATGTCATTTGGATTCTGCTCGGTATTCAGTACGTGTACATTAATTTCATCCATCAGGGCTGGTTCGGGCTCACCACGCGTCACATGCTCCCGAGCTGGATCTTTACCCTGTACATGGGGCACGTGTTGTATTGGTACCGTGAATCGATTCTTTCCTTTTTGCGAAACAACCGCTCCATCCTGACGCTGATGACGGGTGTTTCCACTGCGGCTGCGATGTTTTTTGTTGTCTCAAACAAGCTGTATGTGGCTGTGCATTTGACTTTTGTGTTCGCCACGCTTCTATCGTTTCTCGTGCTCATGGTCTTCTTTCTGGAACGCGTCGATCGTTTGCACATCAAGTTTCGAAAAGGGCTGACGTATTTTATTTTCTTGTTTCACTCTGCTTTTTTGATCATGTTCAAAGATTATCTGTTTGCGAAATACGGCGAGGTCTCTTGGCTGTTTGAAAACACGTGGTACTCGCTCTTGTACTTGCTCCTCATTATCGGGTGCAGTTGTCTGTTGGCGCTCATGCTGGTCTGGCTGGTAAACAAACTGGAGCGTATCTCCAAAACCATACGACAAACACGCAGGCAGCTTCACGCTAGCGAATAAACAGCTTTTTCACAAAAAAATGACCTATTCATGGTGCACGTCTGTATCGATCGTGCCTTCATGAATAGGTCGTTTTTTGTGGCATTAAATATGATGGCTCATCGACATCGAGCCACTCGTACACGTGTCGCAGGGCTTGAATTGCATGGAAAATTTCGTCTGCTGATCAGTAGACTCGCACGTAATCGTTCCCCCATGCCGCTCAATGATTTCTTTGCAGACGTATAAGCCAATTCCAGTACCGAGCTCCTTCGTCGTGAAAAACGGTTCAAAAATAACCGAAAGCAGGTCAGGTGGAATTGGCGATCCATTGTTGGAAACGGTAATCAAGGAACTGTCAGGCGTTTGGGACACCTCAATGACAATCTCCTTTTCGCCTGTTTTTTTATGTAACGCATCCAGCGCATTGGAAATGATGTTGATAAACACCTGCTTCATCTCATCCTTGTAGCCTTTTAGTTGAAAGGTAGGGTCGATACTGCATTTGATATCCACATTCACGTCAACGATATTCGGATAGAGGAAGGAAAGAATCTCATCGAACAACTCCCAAACGCTAAAAACCTCCATTTGCTTATAGACGGCTCCCTTTTTCGAGACCAGCAAAAACTGCGAAACCCGGTAGTTCAATTGCCGCAGCTCATTTTCAATAATCTCTACGTAAGGGAGATTCGGATAATCTTCTTTTAACAAACGAGAGAATCCCATAATGGAAGTAAGCGGATTCCGGAATTCATGGACGAAGCTGGATGCCATTTGTCCCAGAATCGTGAGCCTGTCTTTGTGAGAACGCTCGATAAATAGCTTCTTCTCTTCCAAATCGCTGTCTTTGAGGTCGGTGTATTTGAAAACAGCGTGTACCAAAAAGACATCAAAGCATTCGTTTATTTTTAATAAGGCAGGCATTAAAGCGGCAGGCGTAAACGGACCTTTTTGGAGAAGATCGATAACCATTTCCCGGCCCATGCACACGTTGGAAACGAAATCGCCAATGTTGGTCTCTGCCCGGTTTCGTTCATATGCGACCTTGTAAGCCAATTCTTTAATATCCTCAAGAGTGATTTCCGAACGAAAATATTCAATAACCATACGATACAGTGCTTGCCCATTCAGATGGATCAATCCTTTGTATTGATCACTGTCCGAAACGGCAATTCGTCGCTTGAATTCTTTCACGATCGTTGCCTCGTGCTCGTCCAAATATACTGCCAAGTCATCCATCGGCATCTATCCCCACTCCGAATAATAGGCAAATCCCCTTCCAACCTATTATACTACCATCACCGTTAATTAACTAAATATTTTTACTAGTTGAACAAAAAGAAATGACAAGGGGAAAGGAGCTACTTGTCATCGTAGCTCCTTTTGCTTACTACGTGCTTATTTTTATAATCGTCAATGTCGCTCCAGCCCCTGTAAGAAGGGTAGCGGTTCCCAATAATCCAAACAGTTGCAGCGTGATTGTGGCTCCAGCGGTGAGAGGGGCGATGACGGTATTATTGAACGATGAAAGTGATAAAGTTGGTGAGATGATAGTTGGTGTGTATGGCGTCCCATTTATCAAGATCCTCGAGCTAACCAGTAATGCAGCTGTTGTATTGATGGAATACGAAATCAAATAGTTGCCTGCCGACGGAACCGTAAATACGGTATTGGCGCCATTCACGGAAATGCCACCTGCTAACACCTGGTTGTTCGGTAGAGGGATATTCGTTCCTCCTAGGATTACTGCTATGAGAGATCCTGAGGTATTGGCTCCGAAGGCGTTGATGTTGGTGAAGACTGTACCGGTTGCTCCGGTGGCTCCCGTCTCTCCAGTGGTTCCAGTTGCCCCGGTTGTTCCGGTTGTTCCAGTCTCGCCCGTTGTTCCAGTCGCTCCGGTTGTTCCAGTTGATCCCGTAGCTCCGGTTGGTCCGGTAGCCCCGGTTGTTCCAGTCGCTCCGGTTGTTCCGGTTGTTCCAGTCTCGCCCGTTGTTCCAGTCGCTCCGGTTGTTCCAGTTGATCCCGTGGCTCCGGTTGGTCCGGTAGCCCCGGTTGTTCCAGTCGCTCCGGTTGTTCCAGTGACTCCGGTCTCTCCGGTGGCTCCAGTCTCTCCCGTTGCTCCAGTCGCTCCAGTTGATCCGGTTGATCCAGTTGATCCGGTCGCTCCGGTCGCTCCGGTGGTTCCGGTCGCTCCGGTCTCTCCTGATGCTCCAGTCTCTCCGGTTAATCCAGTCGCTCCGGTTACTCCGGTCTCTCCTGTTGCTCCGGTTGCCCCGGTCTCTCCCGTTGCTCCGGTAATTCCGGTGGCTCCTGTCGCCCCCGGTGCTCCCGTCTCTCCTGTTACTCCAGTAATTCCGATGGCTCCAGTCTCGCCCGTTGTTCCAGTTGATCCTGTCGCTCCGGTTACTCCGGTGGCCCCGATCTCTCCGGTTGTTCCAGTCGCTCCGGTTGTTCCAGTCGCTCCGGTTGTTCCGGTTGTTCCGGTTGTTCCGGTGACTCCCGTTGATCCGGTCGCTCCGGTTGCGCCGGTCTCTCCGGTTGTTCCAGTGGCTCCCGTTGATCCGGTTATTCCAGTGGCTCCCGTCTCTCCGGTTGTTCCTGTCGCTCCAGTCTCTCCTGTTGTTCCAGTGACTCCCGTTGATCCGGTCGCTCCGGATGATCCAATGGCCCCGGTCTCTCCGGTTGTTCCTGTCGCTCCAGTCTCTCCCGTTGCTCCGGTCTCTCCGGTTACTCCAGTGGCTCCCGGCTCTCCGGTTGTTCCAGTGGCTCCCGTCTCTCCGGTGGCTCCAATCTCGCCCGTTGTTCCAGTTGATCCTGTCGCTCCGGTTACTCCGGTAATTCCGGTGGCTCCGGTTGATCCAGTGGCCCCGATCTCTCCGGTTGCTCCGGTTAATCCGGTCTCTCCCGTTTCTCCGGTTGTTCCAGTAGCTCCGGTCTCTCCGGTTACTCCAGTGGCTCCCGGCTCTCCGGTTGTTCCAGTGGCTCCGGTTGATCCAGTTGTTCCGGTTGTTCCAGTGACTCCCGTTGATCCGGTCTCTCCGGTAATTCCTGTCGCTCCAGTCTCTCCCGTTGCTCCGGTTGATCCAGTTGTTCCGGTTGTTCCGGTTGTTCCGGTTGTTCCGGTTGTTCCGGTTGTTCCGGTTGTTCCGGTTGTTCCTGTCTCTCCGGTTACTCCAGTGGCTCCGGTCTCTCCGGTTGTTCCTGTCGCTCCAGTCTCTCCCGTTGCTCCGGTTGATCCAGTTGTTCCGGTTGTTCCAGTTGTTCCTGTCTCTCCGGTTACTCCAGTGGCTCCGGCCTCTCCGGTTACTCCAGTGGCTCCGGCCTCTCCGGTTGTTCCAGTGGCTCCCGTCTCTCCGGTTACTCCAGTAATTCCGGTAGCTCCGGTCTCACCCGTTGTTCCAGTCTCTCCTGTCTCTCCGGTTACTCCAGTGGCTCCCGTCTCTCCGGTTGTTCCAGTGACTCCGGTCTCTCCGGTTGTTCCAGTGACTCCCGTTGATCCGGTCTCTCCGGTGGCTCCGGTAATTCCTGTCGCTCCAGTCTCTCCCGTTGCTCCGGTTGATCCAGTTGTTCCGGTTGTTCCTGTCTCTCCGGCTACTCCAGTAGCTCCCGTCTCTCCGGTTACTCCAGTGGCTCCGGTCTCTCCGGTTACCCCAGTGGCTCCGGTCTCTCCGGTTACCCCAGTGGCTCCGGTCTCTCCGGTTACCCCAGTGGCTCCGGTCTCTCCGGTTACCCCAGTGACTCCGGTCTCTCCGGTTACCCCAGTGGCTCCGGTCTCTCCGGTTACCCCAGTGGCTCCGGTCTCTCCGGTTACCCCAGTGGCTCCGGTCTCTCCGGTTGTTCCTGTCGCTCCAGTCTCTCCCGTTGCTCCGGTTGATCCCGTTGATCCGGTCTCTCCTGTTACTCCAGTAATTCCGGTAGCTCCAGTCTCGCCCGTTGTTCCAGTTGATCCTGTCTCTCCGGTAATTCCGGTGGCTCCGGTCTCTCCGGTTACTCCAGTAGCTCCCGTCTCTCCGGTGGCTCCGGTAATTCCGATGGCTCCGGTTGATCCAGTGACCCCGGTCTCTCCGGTAATTCCGGTGGGTCCGGTAATTCCGATGGCTCCGGTTGATCCAGTGGCCCCGGTCTCTCCGGTTGTTCCGGTCGCTCCGGTGACTCCTGTTACTCCGGTAATTCCGGTGGCTCCCGTGGCTCCCGTGGCTCCGGTTGGTCCGGTTGGTCCGGTTGTTCCTGTCGCTCCAGTCTCTCCCGTTGCTCCGGTTGATCCAGTTGATCCAGTTGATCCGGTCTCTCCGGTTGTTCCAGTGGCTCCCGTCTCTCCGGTTGTTCCAGTGGCTCCCGTCTCTCCGGTTGTTCCAGTGGCTCCCGTATCTCCGGTTGTTCCAGTCGCTCCGGTTGTTCCAGTGACTCCGGTCTCTCCGGTTACTCCAGTGGCTCCCGTCTCTCCGGTTACTCCAGTGGCTCCCGTCTCTCCGGTTGTTCCAGTCGCTCCCGTCTCTCCGGTTACTCCAGTGGCTCCCGTCTCTCCGGTTGTTCCAGTCGCTCCCGTCTCTCCGGTTACTCCAGTGGCTCCCATCTCTCCGGCTGTTCCAGTCGCTCCCGTCTCTCCGGTTGATCCAGTGGCCCCGGTCTCTCCGGTTGTTCCGGTTGTTCCGGTTGTTCCAGTGACTCCCGTTGATCCGGTCGCTCCGGTGGCTCCCGTCTCTCCGGTTGTTCCAGTGACTCCCGTTGATCCGGTCGCTCCGGTGGCTCCCGTCTCTCCGGTTACTCCAGTGGCTCCCGTCTCTCCGGTTGTTCCAGTGGCTCCAGTCGCTCCCGTTGATCCGGTCTCTCCGGTTGCCCCGGTGGCTCCAGTCTCTCCTGTCGCTCCGGTTGTTCCTGTCGCTCCAGTGGCTCCCGTTGATCCGGTCTCTCCGGTTGCCCCGGTGGCTCCAGTCTCTCCTGTTGCTCCAGTCTCTCCCGTTGCTCCGGTTGTTCCTGTTGCTCCAGTCGCTCCGGTTACTCCAGTCTCTCCTGTTGTTCCTGTCGCTCCAGTTGCCCCGGTCTCTCCCGTTGTTCCATTAATTCCGGTGGCTCCAGTCTCTCCCGTTGTTCCAGTTGATCCTGTCTCTCCGGTAATTCCGGTGGCTCCGGTTGATCCAGTGGCCCCGATCTCTCCGGTTGTTCCAGTCGCTCCGGTCTCTCCCGTTGCTCCAGTGGCTCCGGTCTCTCCCGTTGTTCCAGTTGATCCTGTCGCTCCGGTAATTCCGGTGGCCCCGATCTCTCCGGTTGTTCCTGTCGCTCCGGTCTCTCCCGTTGCTCCAGTGGCTCCGGTCTCTCCCGTTGCTCCAGTGGCTCCGGTCTCTCCCGTTGCTCCAGTGGCTCCGGTCTCTCCCGTTGCTCCAGTCGCTCCGGTTTCTCCGGTTACTCCAGTAATTCCGGTGGCTCCAGTCTCGCCCGTTGTTCCAGTTGATCCTGTCTCTCCGGTAATTCCGGTGGCTCCGGTTGATCCAGTGGCCCCGATCTCTCCGGTTGTTCCAGTGGCTCCCGTCTCTCCCGTTGCTCCAGTGGCTCCGGTCTCTCCGGTTACTCCAGTGGCTCCCGTCTCTCCGGTTGTTCCAGTGGCTCCGGTTATTCCGGTTGTTCCGGTTGTTCCAGTGACTCCCGTTGATCCGGTCTCTCCGGTTGCGCCGGTGGCTCCCGTCTCTCCTGTCCCTCCGGTCTCTCCTGTTGCTCCGGTTGTTCCAGTGGCTCCCGTCTCTCCTGTCGCTCCGGTCTCGCCCGTTGCTCCGGTTGATCCAGTGGCTCCGATCTCTCCGGTTACTCCAGTGGCTCCCGTCTCTCCTGTTACTCCAATGGCTCCGGTCTCTCCGGTTACTCCAGTGGCTCCGATCTCTCCGGTTACTCCAGTGGCTCCCGTCTCTCCTGTTACTCCAATGGCTCCGGTCTCTCCGGTTACTCCAGTGGCTCCGGTCTCTCCGGTTACTCCAGTGGCTCCCGTCTCTCCGGTTGTTCCAGTGGCTCCGATCTCTCCGGTTACTCCAGTGGCTCCCGTCTCTCCGGTTACTCCAGTGGCTCCGGTCTCTCCGGTTACTCCAGTGGCTCCCATCTCTCCGGTTGTTCCAGTGGCTCCCGTCTCTCCGGCTGTTCCTGTCGCTCCCGTCTCTCCGGTTACTCCTGTTACTCCTGTTACTCCTGTTACTCCGGCTGCTCCTGTCTCTCCAGTAGTCCCAGTTGCTCCAGTGGCTCCAGTCTCTCCTGTTACTCCAGTAATTCCGGTTGCTCCGGCCGCTCCGGTCTCTCCTGTTGCTCCAGTCTCCCCTGCTGTTCCGGTTGTTCCAGTGAATCCGGTCTGACCAGTTGTTCCTGTCGCTCCAATCTCGCCCGTTATTCCAGTTGCTCCTGTTGCTCCGGTGGCTCCGGTTGATCCAGTGGCCCCGACCTCTCCAGTTGTTCCAGTCGCTCCGGTTGTTCCGGTCTCACCAGTTGTTCCTGTTGTTCCTGTTGTTCCTGTTGTTCCGGTCTCACCCGTTGTTCCAGTTGCTCCTGTTGTTCCGGTCTCGCCCGTTGATCCAGTCGCTCCGGTTGTTCCTGTCGCTCCGGTCGTTCCGGTCCCTCCTATTGCACCAGTCGCTCCAGTCGCTCCGGTCGTTCCGGTCCCTCCTATTGTACCAGTCGCTCCGGTTGTTCCGGTCCCTCCCGTTGCTCCGGTTGATCCAGTCGCTCCTGTTGTTCCTGTCTCTCCGATGGCTCCGGTCTCACCAGTTGTTCCGGTGGCTCCGGTTGAACCTGCTTTACCAGTCTCTCCCGTTGCTCCGGCTGCTCCTGTCTCTCCAGTAGTTCCCGTTGTTCCTCTCGTCCCAGTAGCTCCCGTTGTTCCTCTCGCCCCGGTAGCTCCCGTCGAACCTCTCGTCCCGGTAGCTCCCGTTGTTCCTCTCGCCCCAGTTGCTCCCGTCGAACCTCTCGCCCCAGTTGCTCCCGTCGAACCTCTCGCCCCAGTTGCTCCCGTCGAACCTCTCGCCCCAGTTGCTCCCGTCGAACCTCTCGCCCCAGTTGCTCCCGTCGAACCTCTCGCCCCAGTTGCTCCCGTCGAACCTCTCGCCCCAGTTGCTCCCGTCGAACCTCTCGCCCCAGTTGCTCCTGTCGGTCCAGTTGCTCCCCTAACACCCTTAGCACCTGTTGCCCCGGTTGGACCAGTTGGCCCCGTAATCCTCCTTGCCGGATGTTTAGAAGCATCCAGCACAGCCTCCAGTTTCTTTTGCAAAAGCATGTCTTGTTTTGTCGTTGCTTCGAGCATGTCCCGCGCACTCTTGTTTAACTCGAGCAAATCGGCAATAGTGGCTCCTGGTCCAGATAGTCCGGGAATTGTCCCGAGTGCATACTGAATTTTTTCAGCTTCCGCATTTAAAATATGACTGAGCCCCAACTCTTCCATAGCTAAAGAAGACAGCATTAAATTGAGCGCTTCTTCACGCCCTATATGAATGGTCGGGGTGATATTCGGTAAATTTGGAAATGACATGATTCTCCTCCTCTTTGAAAAGGATGTTCCCCTCCCTCATGAGTTGTTACACAAGAAGCCATGGCATACTGATTTCCCAATCACTTGAAAAAGTATTGGACAAAAAGAATGGCGCTTACTGACAACCACGAGAAAATAGAAGGAGAAAGGAAACCGTTGCTCATTCATTAGAGGAATCAATACGAGGAGTAATCGTTAGTGAAGTGCTTTACCAAACTGTAAACGGGGTCTTTGTATTCATCCATCCTCTTCCTCCAAAAAAGAAGCCATCCCCCTTAATCTAAAAAGGGATTCCAACACACTGTCATGCAGCTCTTACCAGAAACGGATGGAGAATCTCCTTCTTTAATCAACGAGGATCGATTCTATTTTTGTAGAGAAGACCTGTGCAAATAACAACTTCCCCAAAACAATACGGACAACAAGAAGGAGTATAGCCATCTATTGTTCTACCGAATCCAGTTCCTCCAGTCTTGCAAAATAAGCTTCGTTGTACGCTACACTTGGATGCGTCGGGTAGTACAGCTTTGCCATGTCGTGGTGAATTTTAGCTTTTCGTTGATCCCCGAGCCGATCGTAGCAGTAGCATAGCTGTATATGAGGCAACCACGTCCATGCCGATTCATCTACCTTCCCCATGGAACCTTGTGGCCGCTCCAATAATGTTGCTTGCCGGTACCAGTAAATGGCCTTCGGGAAATCTTGCTTCTCCGCAAAAAAAGCCCCCATCCTGCAGCAAATCTCCGCACGCGGTAGGTCAATCGCAAGTGTCCTGGTCAAAGATTGAATCTGTTTTTCAGGTTGCTTCAAGTGTGCGTAACACTCTGACTGCTTCTGGCACGCCCATATTTGGTCCTCGATCCAGCCCAAGCCTCCGTCCAAAAACAACTGATATTGCTCAGCCGCCTCTTCGTACCTCGCATGATCGAACAATTCATTCGCAAAATAAAATTGGTCACGTGGATCAAAAACTTCGCCATTTTCCTTGCGCTTTACATAGATTTGCAAATTCCGGTCTGTGTACAGCTTATTTTTTTGATGAGTAATGGCGATTTCACTGTGCAGGATTTCCCCCTCGACAGCCAAATACTCATGGACCGCCCCATGCCAAACAAAGTTGCACTTCCGTCTGACGAGGCGATTTCTTCGCAAATAGTGAACAGGCTTCCCTCGCTCATCTACCTTTAAGTGGTACGGCATCGAGACACTGTCGTAATCAAAATTGTCCATAGTCTTCAGTGCAGCAAAACGTTCCCGATCCACTTCCAAAAGCACATCGTCCGCATCCAACCAAAAAATGTACGTCATCTTGGCTTGCGCAAAAGCAAAGTTACGAGCTGCTGAAAAATCGTCCACCCAGGTAAAATCAAACAATTGTGCACCATAGGTCAATGCAATTTCCTTGGTCCGATCTGTCGACCCTGTATCGACAATGATGATTTCATCCACCAAATCGTAGACCGTCGACAAGCATCGACCGAGTGATTCTTCCTCATCCCGAACGATCATGCACAAGCTAATCGTGAACATGCAGATCGCCCCCTCCCCAGAAAATCATTTTCTCAACATCCTATTTCCGTCCATCCCCCTTTATGTATCCGTACTTTCATAACCATCTCCTCGCACGAATATGGTGTAACAATATGTTCTGACAACACTGAAAAGAAGGTGATCATCCGAATGAGCCCGCCTCTCCTTTCACTATGCATGATCGTCAAAGACGAAGCGGATCAGATCGAAGCATGTCTGTCCAGCGTGCATATGGTGGTAGACGAGATCATTGTTGTCGATACAGGATCAACCGATGGTACACAGGATATTTGTCGGAAATACGGGGCCAAAGTTCTGGAGATTCCTTGGGAAAACAGCTTTGCGAAAGCGAGAAACGCCGGCTTGCAGGTTGCCAAGGGAGAGTGGATTTTATGGCTGGATGCGGATGAAATCGTACAGGAAGAAAAACCGGGAGTACTTCGTCAGGCTGTAAGTGCGAGCAAAGGCGACGCCTTTTTTATGAAAATGATCCATTACACTGGTTCGCAAAAGGAGCAAGCTTCGCGCCACTCCGCCTACCGATCCGGGCAAATCCGTTTGTTTCGCAACAAAAAAGGATTTCGATTTGTGCGAGACATACACGAAGTGCTTCAATGGCCGGCCACCGTTTCTCGAGAGCTCGCCATCCCTTTGCTACCTGTACATATTCACCATCTTGGCTATATGGACGATGCCGTTCAACGAAAACAAAAAGCTTTGCGCAACTTGAGGCTCTTACGTCACGAAAGAAAGCAATCCAAACAAGACCCGTGGTGCGATTACCATCTCGCAAACGAATTTTTTCGCGCCAAACAATTAGAGCATGCATTTACACTGGTGAATCAAGCAATGAAAGGCTTTTTGACAACCAAACAACCTCCCCCGTCTATTTGCTACAAGCTGAAATTCGATATTCTTTTCCAGCATGGCAGTATGCGCGGAGCATGGCCGGGGATTGCACGAGCTATTCAAATCTACCCCAATTACGTAGACCTTCATTTTTACAAAGGCGTTTTCCTGATGGAGCATGGTCTGTATGCCGAGGCGATAAAAGCTTTTGAGCATTGCTTAGAGATCGGGGACAATCAGTGGGAACATTTTAGTGAGCAAGGAATGGGGAGCTTTTACGCTTTTCACTTCTTGGGACGGTGCATGGAGCGCATGGGCAAGGAACATGAATCCCTTGTCTACGATTACACAGCGAGCTCCATACACGCTTCGTACTTCGCACAAAAGCGAGAGGTGGTGCTATGAGCATGAAAACGAGCGTGCTAATCGGAAGTCCAGTTTGTCAGAAACCAGATATTCTCCGATTATTTTTGTTTTCATTAGAAAGGCTGTCGACCTCAAACTTGACGTTGCACTATATGTTCGTAGACGACAACACCGATCCGCTTTCGAGCAAAATCCTTCAAAACTTTGCAGACAAACACACGGGACAGGTCGACATTATCCCCGCTGCTGGCAGCATGCGTCCTGACACATACGATGAAACGACCCATTACTGGAGCGACGCTCTCGTTTGGAAGGTAGCCGGATTCAAGGACGAAATGATCGCCCGCGCCAAACATCAAGATTACGACGCCCTCTTCCTCATCGATTCGGATTTGCTTCTCCAGCCAGCTACTTTGGAAGTTTTGCTTGCCTCTGAAAAAGAGATCATATCTGAAATCTTCTGGACGAGCTGGACCCAAGATACCGTCCCTGTCCCTCAGGTGTGGCTCAAAGATGAATACACCCAATTCGAATGCGCACGCCATGAACAAATTTCCTTAGAAGAACAATACCTGCGGAAGTACGCTTTCTACGGACAACTCCGTGTCCCCGGCGTATACGAAGTAGGTGGTTTAGGGGCTTGCACCCTCATCCGCAAAAAAGCACTGCAGGCTGGCGTCAGCTTTAAGCAAATTCCGAATCTGAGCTTTTGGGGCGAGGACCGTCATTTCTGCATTCGGGCGCAGGCTTTGGGGTTGTCCCTTTTTGTGGATACACACCATCCCGCTTTTCATCTCTACCGGGAGAGTGACTTTGCGGAAGCGCGAACCTGGATGAAGCAAATCTACGGCTCCGCCCCTTTACGCGTCAAAACCATTCACCCTCCTGTGGTCAACAATACGATTCCCCTTGGAAACTAAGCCATTATATGGTATATTTATTCCACGTCTATTTGGATGGAAAGGTACGGTAACTACGTATGCCAACAACTACTTTGTAATGGCCTAAAAAACTGGATAGCTTGCCCTTCGGAAAACGAACTGTTTTTCGCACAGGTGCAGTCTGCCCTTTTTTCCCATTACAAAGGAACGTAACGAAATCTGTAGGTGTAAATCCTGACGGAGGTTCGCTATGGGGAATCTCCGTTTTTTTGTATCCAAAAACAGGCCTGCCCTACGGGACATCCAAATAGCAGGTGCGTTCCTTTCACTTTTTACATGAGGTGAAGGACCATGCATACCATCGAGCATACGTGGGTATTACGTGAAAATCATGAACATCAGCCAGTGCGGCGATATTGCAGCAATTGCGGGCGAACCGTTCTCTTTTTCGATACAAACGTCCGCCGCCACAACGCTAACGGCAAAAACATCTATCGCTTCGCTATTTATAAATGCGAGAAAAATCATACGTGGAACGAAAAGCTGGCCATCTACAAAGCCTTTACAGATCATCGGGAGGTGCCAGATATGGAGTTCAGTGAAGAAATCGCGCCACTCACTCCTCTCCCCTTGCATGACTACCAGGAAAAGGGCGTTCGGGAAGTGACGATTCGGATCGAGCGCGCAGAGACTCGCTTCCGCCTCGACAAGCTGCTATCTGAACAGATAGAAGGCTGGAGCCGCAGCCAGATTGTCCGCAAGATCAAGGACGGGCAAATTCGCCTGAATGAACAGGAAACGAAACCAAGTGCTGTCTTGAGTGCAGCGGATATCATTCAAATTCGGATTGTGTAAAAGTATGTATAGGGAAAAGTCGCAGACGGGATCTGCGGCTTTTCTGTTATTTCTTCAATACGACCGCTTTTCGCGGCTCGTCCCACTCGACTTGCAATCCAAGCAAGTCAGCCAGCTCTCTTGTTTTCGCGAAAGTAGTTCCCTGGTCGTTTACATAGGAGACTTCCTGTCCGTTCACGGTTACTTTTTGAGTGGAAGGCTCCCATTCCACGGCTCCACCCACTGCCTCCGCAATCATTCGGATGGGTACATAGGATACATCATCGATTAGTTTCCCGGTGGAAGAAAGTGTCAGTTCAACTGTACACTTATCCACATCAGGCTGTGGTTTTTGTGGATAAGCTGTGAGAAACCTGTGGACATCCTGTTGAAACTTTACCCATGCGTCCTTCGCTGACACTCCCGTATATTTTTGAGCGGTCGTATTGACGACAAAAAAGGCCGGGCAGTTTTTCCCTGTAATGTCGTAATGACGCCACAGGTGCTCGACTCCCCAGCCATGTCGTTTCAAGATATCCGCGGTCAATGCCACTGTTTGCTCGTACATTTTCGCATAGCTTCCATCTGCATTGACGCACATTTCAATCCCAATCGTGCAGTTGTTCGGGTAATTGCTCAATTTGGTCAAGGCGGCCTGTGAATAAGTTTTCGCCCCGACGTGGTAGCCCATCTCGTCCTCGGGCAGACAGCGAATGATTTGCTTGTCGTCCACGATGTAGTGGGCGCTCGCTACTGTCGTCGGTCTGTTGAAGTAGTTTCGGTTTGCAACGGCATCTGCACCGCTGCGTTCGTTGGCCGTCCAGTGGATGACGACTCCTTTTGGGACGATCTTCTTTTTGGGACGGGAATTTACGTTGGACAGAAGCATCTCGGTGATTTTCATTGTTTACTAGGACTCCTTTCGTTTAGCTCGCTCAGCCTTTGCCTTGATTTCGGCGCTGACTAATCTCTCGATGGATTTGGGCATCGGCCATCCTGCGCGGTGGGCATTGGCGGTCAGGCTTGTCCACGTGTGGTAGATGAGGCCGAAGGTGACGCCGTAGAATAAGAAGCCTGGGGTGCCCATGACGCGGTCTAGGAGATTGGCTACGGCTGGTAGGGCCATGAGGAATAAAGTGCGCGGAATTCGGGAGAGGCCGTAGTCGGAGGAGTAGGATTGGTCTTTTTTGGCGGCGGAGATGCCTGTGATCCAGTCGAGGACGATTAGGAAGAAGAGGACAATCAGGATGTCTTGGCGGTTGGTGCCGTATAGATAGTGAAAGGCGGGCGACACGATTGCACCTGCTGTTGTCGCCCAGGCGTTTGCTGGGGTTGCGATGCTTTCTAGGCTGTGTAGGGGTTTCATGGTGTGTCTCCTCCTTTTAGTCCCTTATAAAGGAATAAAAATAGCCCCGCTAGGAACGGGGCGAGCTGTTGGTCTTGGTGCTAGATAGCTAAGTTTTCCATGAAAAAGCGCCTCTCCTGAGTAGGATAAGGCGCTCTACATGCTTTTTTGTGGTTGTGTCATAATCTCTGTTTTTTCTGGCTCTGTGATGTGCTTCTTGGTGACGGCGATTGTCAATTCAGCCTCTGTCCAAACTCCGTCTTCCCAGCGCATTTTGCAGTAGTTGTACAGTTTGCTTGTCATGAATTATCCCCTCCTGTTTTATCTTGTTCTTATGCAAGCAGTATAGCGTCTAGCGCGTCCTGCGTTGCTTTGAGTTTGGCTTCTAGTTGTTCGATCTTCTCGTCCTGCGTCAATGGGCGGTCTACGTACTCGTATACAAGTTTTTTCGCTTGTGTGTCGACCTTCAAGATAGCGTCCTTTTGCGGGATACTCTCCGATGTCGGGATAGAGCTAACTTTGAGGAAATCACCCTCGTAAGCCATTTCCGCAAAAACCTCGTCGTTGTAGGCGATCCTGTCAACTTCCGCGACTGTTTTACCTGTTTCCGGTGTGTACAGTGCATAAATCATAATATTTTCACTCCTGTTCTGTATAAAAAGACTTGATTAGTGCTTTGGAAAACGGCGGCTGCAACACCTTTTCTCGTTACGACAGAATGTAGGTTTTGCGTTTGGCTTACATTAGCGAGTTGCGCTACATTTGTCGAAGCTAACATTCCACCACTTTTGTTTACAGTCACCACCGCCGGGAAATCAGAACCTATTGTGTACTTTAGTAATCTAGTTCCGTTGTCTGCTGCACTTCCGTTGAGTCGCATACCTTGCGAAAGACTGACATTTACGTTATTTGCTATGTTTTTGTAGGTAATGACTCCTGTGGTTATGTCGACAGTTCCGCTCCTCATTCTTGACGTGACGATATAAAACTTACCATCCGCTTTATCAAAATAGAGGTACGGGATGGCGTCGCCTAAACTCGTCGACCACACTTTATTTCCTAACTTGTCATACTTATGCAGTTGGCTGTTTCCGACTCCGTAAAAATTATCGTTGCCGTCAACTTCTAGTGTGGAAAATGCAGCCATCAGAAGGTTTGCGGGATTGTAATTGTCGAATTCAAAAGCCAATGTCTCTGCATTGAACTTTTGCATCCTGCATCCACCAGCTTGGTTATTCGACATGATGTGATAGAAATACTTTCCTCGAACTGCGGATATACCCGAACCCATCCTATTAGGTTGGTCAGGCCAAGGTTGGTTGTAAAGTATGTTTAACGTCGATGCTTCCAGCACCATTAACCTAACGCGACTGAAACAAATGATTCTATCTAGTGACGGGACGTACTCCATGTAAGTTTCTAGAGAACTCATGTCGGATGGCAATACAATAGAAGTGAGCATAGAGCCTGTTTGGTTATGCTTCCTCAGCGTTCTAGTTTGATCGACGACAAAGATATTACCTATGTTATCCATCGCCAATCCGCCATCGAGAACAGATGATCCACTAGAAAATGTGGTGATCATTTCCGAAATGAACCCGGCACTATCCAAAGGGACGAAGCTGTTTTTTCGGTATCCTCCATTGCCGACTCCGTGATTGTGAAGAAAGGTATCGATGCTCATTAGTCGTTTTTCACCACCTGTGACAAGATTTGTCCGTCGGCGTCATACGTGAACGTCCAAACCTCTGTGTAGTAATTAAATCCCGATAATGAATAATATTTTTTTGTTAACGTTTGGTAGTTTCCTGATGAATCAGGATTCGACAGCGTACTCTTCATTACAAGAGCGCCATTTCGCTGCTTGTAATCCACGACCGTATAAACGCCATTGGAATCTTTTCCGCTTTTAAAAACATTGTAATCTCCGATGCGCTTATTGATATGCGTAATGTCGGCGGAGTTGTCATATGGCGTAGCTCTCGATCCGTTTTCTAATTTCAATTTTCTCCACGCTGTATTTGTGTTTGTTGAGTTAGGAGGTAAGGCTAGTCTCACCTTGCAATAAACTGTGTTCACTGGCGCTATTGACGTTATTGAAAAAAATTCCCAGTGCTTACCTGACGGAATCAAAACCTGTTCTTGTTTCAAGGTATTAAGGTTTGAGTCCATGTAATGAAGCTCAACAAGCGCATTGGCCCCGATTAAGCCGACGGTATAGACTTCGCCCGAAAGGGTTGTCTGTGCGGTTGGAGCTAAACGAATCGGGGTAGAGTCTAACGATTCATATAATGTCGATGTATTTGAGTAATGACCGAAAAAGTTAACTTCGCCATACCCCCCCTCACCTGCGAAAAAGTTACCGTGATTTGTAACGTCTTTCCACCCAATTAAATCCAACGCTGCCGACGAGTTGAAAAGTGCATTTTTATTCCCCAAAAGCGCATTCATGTTTTCTGCGTGCAGAAGTGTTTTACCGCTGACTGATGGATCGGTTCCATCGTGGGGAAGTTTTATCAAATCCCTAACCCAATTGCCATCGTCGCCCACCAAATGAAAAGCAGTTGCGCCACTATCATTAACAATATTCACTATCTTTTTGTCAGCCTCACCGTTTAAATCTTGAAGTTGCAAAGTCGGCGTATTGTTGGCGATGGTGAGTGTAGAATTTCCGTGTTTTCTTGCGTACTGCGTGTGCGGGTCGGTAGCAACCGTGTGAGCATCCAATTTTGCTTGAGTACCTCCTGCCTCACCTGTAATACTGAATGCACCTTTACCAGTTCCATCAAGGCGGGGAATCTTGTTTGCTCCATTATCAGCAACTTCTGTTTGCTTAACAAACACCTCCTTCGACACCATGTTCCTACCGTCAACCGAAGTAATGATAGAACTCGCATCGGTAGCAAAGTACCACAGCTTGCATTTAGCATCGGCTGTTGCCTGGGAAGTCGTGTTTTTCACCACACCATCAGAATCCAAGTAAATATACTGACCTTGCGTGGCACTTAACTTAATACTCCCCGCATTCACTTCAAAACGCACACCATTTACATAAGCCACGCCAGCTGTCCATTGAGCTGTTAATCCGCTTGCTGAAAACTCCAATCCTGAAACCACCGGACTACCAATCACTGTCTGCGCCAAAGCCTCAGTAAGTACCTGCGCGTCAGCAATCCCTTGCTCCATTTTATTCATCCGTGTTGCCGTTACCTTTGTTCCCTGCTGTACAACCTCCCCTGTTACGGGGTCAACAATATGATCAACCCAGGTCGTCTTTTGATAAGCCACTTATACCACCTTCACTTCCAGAGAAAATTCAAAAGCAACCAACAGCCCGCTGTCACCCTTTACCACCTGCATGTTTTTAATTGCTAGAGCGTTACCCTCACCGTCCACTAATACCGCCGACTGAATGCGACCTTGTGCCTGTACATCGTCTAAGTAGATATATTTGGTTACTTTGAAGCCATTTTTAATTGTTTTGTAGATCGGATAGGATCGTAACGTACCGTCTACGTTAATCAATGCCCCTTTAATCTGATTACTTAAATCATCTCGCAATAATTCTAGTAACCGATTTTGGATGATAGCCAAGCCCTACACCTCCCCTTCTGGATACATCATGTTTGTTAGTGGATAGTTCACCGCATGAAAACGAGTAGCCTCAGCAACCTGCACCGCTTCTCGGAAAATGCGTCCGTCCATATCGTCTTCAGGGTAGAACATTCCACAGATTGGATATTCAACCTCAATGAACCGAGTTGGAGCCGAAATAAGGATATCTTCACCTCTGCTGTTAACTGCCACCCTGCTACTGTTGACATGCAAAGGCCGTATCCACTCAAAATCCTTGGACAGTCCAACAGCATTAATTGGTTGTTCCGCTGAGAATTCGAAAACGATCTCCTTATTCGGGAAATCCTCTGTTACTTTTTCTAGCTCTCCAGCAGCTTGCCCCATCGCTTCTAGTACAGGTAAAGTAAATGGCGACCGAGCCCAATGCTTTCTTTGAATGTTTTTACGTCGCTCTTCAATGGACTGCAATTGCTTACTGCCAAAGTAGATCCAATCCCAAACATCCAGTCCCCAGGTTGCTGACCATGGGCTAAACTGTTGCAGGAGGTCCTCGCGCTGAGAATGGAAAGCATCTACTGCTGTACCCGCACCTTCCAAGTGGTATTCCGCCACTTCATTCTCATACCATTGCGGCGGCAGCATCCGCCGATAACGATCTGGAATCATGTTGTCACCACCACGGTTAACGTCGCCACAGAATCAGCAGGCACCGTCAAGTTCACATCCCCGTCATTTAAGGTGTAGCCTGTAAAGTCCGTCACGCCATCCACAAAAAAGAGCGCTCCGATCTGCTGGTATACGATCTGCGAACGCCCTTTTAAATAGGTTTGGATTTGCTTGATGATCTGTTCTTGAATCTTTGCCAAATCTGCATCTGGACGCATAGTCACTTTCACGTTGACGGCTACCGGAAACACTTTTGCGGGATGGATTTGGAGATCGTGCAGTGCTCGTCGTTTGTCTTCCAGCTTCGTCCGTACTTGTTGTGCCAGCTCAGGTGTAGCTGGCTGACCAGCCAAGTCCGTAATGTACACATCAATAGACAGATCGTGCCGCGCTTTCTCTACGGCGACTGCTCCCCCTACGCCCTCAACATTTCGGGTCCAGCGCTCATAGTCTTGCCTGCGTCCATCCCCTTCTTCTGTTCGGGCCCTATCTATCAACCTTTGTCTGTAGACATCGTCCTCTTCTGCCACATTCCTTTGCAGTCCAAAGAATACGCCAATTGCGTCCAAAAATTCTCCGTCCGCCCAAGGAAGGAATCTCTGGAGAAAGCCATATTCCAAAAGCTGCTGCTGATCGCTGATTTCCTCCGCAATCGGGTAGCCCAGATCGTAGTAGATTTCCCCTTCCTCCGTAGCAGGCGGCGTATCCCCGCGCTGCTCAGCCAATTTCGCCATTCTGTTCGCCATCCGTTGATAAATCTGGTCCGGCGTCTCCCGGAGTATCGGCATCTCCGGCTTCTCTAACGTTGCCATGCATCCACCTCCATTCTCGTCGAACCACGCATCCCGGCAATCTCCACATGTAAAATAACCCGATTCCCCTCAAAGCGGATATCGAGCACCTCCGCATGCTCAATCTCACTGTGCGCCTTCAACGCTTCTTGCACCTGTGCCTTAATCACGGACAAGGACAGCGCAGACCGCATTCGCCCCTTGTCAGACAAAAAATCTACACCATACCGCTCCGAGTAGATTGCATAGCGGAACCGCCGTGTATGGAGGATCTTTTTCACCGTCTCCTCCAAGTACTCCACGTAAGTCTTGGTGCGCAAATATCTGCCATCTGGTCCCTGCCGCAGCTGCTTCGTTTCCCAATCGAACCGATATGTCCATGGAATCGGCAATGCGGTTCCTTGCGCCAATATCTCTTCTGTTCCTTGCAACTGCGGAAACATTATTCCACCACCCCAAGCAGGAGGTATTGCTCGTTGTTGCACCGTAACAAAGCTACTTTTTTGCCCACATCCTCCGGCTTTAATTGGGCAGAACGTAGTGCCGACAGCTCATACGGTTCCAAAGGTGTCGGGTCCTCATCAAGTTTTACTGACAATGGAGACACTGACAAAAGCTTGCCGAACTCCCCTTTGGTGTTCTCGATACCGTCCTGTGCATGCCCTCTTAGTTTTGCGATAACCGAATGCATCTCTTACGTCCTCCTTTCCAATTGGAGATCCATTGTGTATTGACCGCCCTGCCAACGCGCTTGGCAGCTAGTGACGATCCAATCTGTGATAGTTTTGTTGTCTTTTTCCATGATTTTGATGAGCCAGCCCGCACGTAGCCTCGCAGCATTCTCATCCTCGTGCCTAACCGAAATGGAGCGTGTCTTGGGAATTTTGGACAACTCTGCAAGCTGCTTGGCTGCCAATCCAGCTACGTTTTTGTCCTCGCCTGCGTCGATGATTTTTTGCATGCGCCCGATTTGTTTGACCAGGCTATCGTTAGATTTCGTTGCACTGCTCACGACCCGATCATCCCGGTAGCGCTCTACTGTCACGACAGTGTAAGCATCCTCGATACTTTCTCCCGTTGAACTGCTTGCGAGTAAACTAGCCTTGAACATCGGGATGATGCTGTTTTTCCCCTCGGGCAGTACCGTCAACTTATCGCGCTGGTATTGCACGAAATAGCGGATGCCTGTCTTTTCATAAGCTTGCTCGGTCAGCGAAGTAAAGAGAGACGTGTATGATTGGGAAGAGATTCTCTCCTTGACCGTAAAACCGAAGGAAGGGCAGCTAAAATTGATACCTGCCGACTTGATGATTCGCGCTAGCTCTGTCCCTGCGTCTCCGTCCAGCTTGAGTCTGGAGACTTCGTTTTTTTGCAAATACCAGCCCAACTCGTATGCTGTAGCCGATAAATCGCCAGTCCGATCGTCTCGGTCAAAACGAACGAGTGGACCATGGAAAAGCTGTTGGGATTCTTTTAGCTCTGCACCTGCAAAGAGCATCAAAAAACCCGCCGATTGAAGCGGCGGGCCTTCCTTGATTCTCACATCGCAATTTTGCGCGATTTGTCCCCTGGCAGAGGACCAGGACAACTCGGTAACGGCTGGGGTCAGGTCATAGCGGGTCTGTTCTTTTCCGTAAATGACTTTCATTTCGTCTGCCCTCCGTTACATTCTGTTTTCTCTTTCTAGCTTTTCGTGAATCTCTCTTTTCCTGTCTTCCAACTTTTTGCTGTCTATCCGTGGGGCCGCTTGCTGCTTCTTCGTCTTCTTTGCTACCTTCCCGCTCGTGTTCGGACGAGCTGGCTGCTGTTTCGTAATGACCGCCCCCGGGGATAGAAGCTGTGTCTGATTGCTCCACGTAATGAATTCGTCTTTGACAAACAGCGGCAGCTCAATCGAGCCATGAAAATCGACGTTTTTTCCATGAAATTTGCCGTCACATGGCCCGATGAGCACATTCCACGCCAGATCAAGCTCCTCTATAGTCAAAAGTGCTTCAGAGCCCGTTAAGCGATCCAATCCAGCAAGCCACTGTCTGGGCCCTTGATAGCCCTGCACCTCGACATAGGGAGCCGTACTGTCTCCGGGTAAGATGAAGTCAAAGGAGATAGACTTTGGGCGTCTGGAAGAGATGCGGTTGCCGGACAATAATGTAATCGATGTTGTACTCTCGATATCATTGCCGTATCCGCGAAACTGGATTTCTGCGGGTGTGACCGGAAACGTCAGCCTGTATTTGCCTTGAAGTCGGATCATGTGGTTACCCCTCCCCTCGTCTCTAGTGCATCCAGCAGAGAACGTTCGATGATGTCTTTGATTCTCTGCGCGACAGATGGATCGCTGAGCATTTTCAACATGGTCGGGATATCCTGCAGTACACCTTGTACGTGTAATGGGACTGAAATTTGCGGAATGGTGATGGAGACGGGCTGTTTCGGCATGCTGCTGACAGGTGAACGATTGGGCATCGAAGCAACTGCTGGGATTAAGGGTTGTATACTAACCGATTGTGGAGGAGACGTGTCCTGCCACCATGATTTGACCCAATCATATAGGGCTCCACCTGCCATTGATCCACTGATATTGCCACCGACACCACCAGCCAAACCGCCGACGAATGAACCAGCTCCAGGTGTAACGAGTGAACCAAGGGCTGCTCCGGCGAGCATTCCCACTCTTCCTCCAGCCCAGCCACCGACGGTCTCCGCTCCAAAACGAGCGGCAACGTCAAGTTTGTTCTCCGATGTGAGAACTTCTTCGAGACTTGTTAAGGTTCCGAGGTAGGGCACCTTTTTCGGCCCGAAGTTAAACTTGTCCAGAGGCAAACGCTTGAACTGTTCCATAAATTTGTCTTTGAGTTTACTCGGGTGCAATTCTCCAAGCTTATTCATGAACCCATCCTTGAGTTGGTCGAATGACAAGCCTTTGAACTGCTCCACAAGCTTGTCTTTTCCCAACCACAATCCCTCAAGACCGAGGCCTTTCATGAGTCCATCTTTGAGCTTATTCGGGTGCAATTCTTCAAGCTTATTCATGAACTCACCCTTGAGTTTGTCTAATGACAAGCTATTAAACTGCTCCACAAGCTTGTCTTTACCCAACCACAATCCCCCAAGCCCAAGGCCCAACATGATCTTACCTGTCCGCCCACCTTTGAGCTTCCCCAAAGGAAAGCGTTTCATGAGCTGGTCTTTTAACTGATCTGCTAGCTGGTCTATAACCTCACTCGTACGTCGTTTCCTAGGAGTATTCTTGTTACGTCTATTTTTTGAAGAGGAACCTGATTTACGTTTACGGCTATTTCCCTGACAACAGCAACAGCAGCAGTTTTTTTCGCCAGTTGCTTCTTGAGGAAACTTTTCTATTGTTGTCCGAAGATCTTTGAATTTTTTCAGTTGAGATGTCGTATGGATGTTCAGAGCACTACCAAGGAGTAGTAATCCTCCGGCAAAAATCGCAGTACCTTTTATCGACTCGTCCAAAGAGTTGAATGAGCTCATTACTCCTTCAGCTGCTTTCGAAATCTCCGTATTTATCCCAGACATTTGTTCTGTGTACAGAGTCGCGATCTCCATGGCCTCGTTTCTTGCCATCGCTTGTGCCTGCCCAGGTTTGAAATAAACATCGTTCTGTGCAGACAGCTTATGTGCATTCACCGCTTCATTCCCGACTTTATATTCGTTTTGTTTTTCATATTCTGGTACAAAAACCCCTGTAGTTATATCCTTTACTTCTTTCAGACCTTTCGACAACTCATCTCCAGCATCGCCTGTCAACCCAGTGAATGCCTCTCGTTGTGTTGTCTCATCTTTTATGGAAGAAAAAGTCGTTATGAGTTTTGCGAGGGCGATATTAATTGTTTCTTTCTCCCCCGATGCGAAATCTCGATTCAGCTTTGCTATATCTTGGGCGGCCTTGGCCTTTGCATCCTTCTTATTTTGAGCCTTGTAATGCTTCTCAAGGATTACGGCGAGATCACCATTATCCGACATCTTCATTGCATTCTCATACAACGCACCATACGTTTTAAAATCATTCAAAAGCTTTCCTATTGAGACAAAAGTAGCGGCCATCTTTTCAGGCGTATTCAGCAATTTGCCATTCTGAAGGTTGAAGTGAGCCATGGATTCCACAAATTTTCCGGTCGCGGCTCCCCCTCCCTTGTTGCTTAAATACTGAACGGCATTTGACTGTCTAACAGTACTATCATGACCAGTAGAAAACTCAATGGAACTCATCATTTTCATGATCTCATCTTCCGTAAACCTCGTCGTGTATTTTAGCATGCCTGCTTTTTCTGCGTACTTTAAACCATTGGAAGCATGCACAAGTTCGGCTTTGGCGATGAGGCCGTATGCTTGATCTTTCTTTATATCCGGGTTGAGCTCACGTATTTTTATGGAAGTCTCTTCTACCTTCAGGAGTTGCTCATTACCTTTGCCACCAGCTTCAAAAAGTGTCTTTTCTCTTTCTGTCGCCTGAGCTTCTTGGGCAACCGAACTCAGCGTTGTTCCAAGAGCCTTTTCGATCATGGGAGTTAGTGAGCCCAGGAGTCCTTTTTCGAATTCGTCATATTTACCTACTATTCCGCTATAAGCATCAAACGTTTCCATCATTGTTCCTGCCATTCTTTCACCTCCTTGTCCTCCCAGATGTCTACACCCAGCAGAACCCGAAAAAAGCCGGGAGACCTACCCCCCAGCCCTTTCCTCGTCCTCCGCCTCAATCATCTGACAAGCAAAAATAAACAGCTTCTGCTTGTACAAATCGACTTCGTACTCGAGTAGATCCGACGGGCGGCCTCTGCCTTTTAGAAAAGCGCGGCAAATATGCCAGGCCTCGCCGTCAGATCGGATCAGTTTTTTGCTTCTTCAATGGCTTCTTCTTCCGTCTGGGTTGCATTGACTTCACGGACAGCATTGAGCAGCTTGGTGTAGCCTTCTGGATTGTCGCGGAAAATTTTCTCGACGAGCTCGTACTTGGTGCCGACCTTGTATGCTTTCTTCAGCTCTTCCTGGTTCCAAGGGAAATCGTACTCGGTGGCTTTCACCAGACGTGCATCGTTGTACAGGAACCAATCCGTTTTCTCGCCTTTGTCAGCCATGCGTTCGCAATCGCGCAGCTCGGACAAATTCAATTGACGAACCTTCCACTCGTCCCCGTCGATGGTTACGGTGATTTCTTTTCGCGGAGCTTGTTCATTGGCTTTGGCCAAAAATTTCTCGAGTTTGTTTTTGTTCATATGCAAGCACTCTCCTATTCGGTGTAGGTTGGCAATTCATCGAGGTAGTCCGGCTTTTCGATGGACATCCCTTTTAGGTCGTATGTCGCGTGATCGTTGCCGTCTGCTTTTGCTTCCCACAGCGTAATCTCGTCTGGGTTCAGCACGATATTCGAAATGCGGACGCGTTCGGAGTTGCCCGCTTCCTTGTCCAGCGTCTCGCCGATCAGGAATGGGAGGACTGGGGTCTTGCCTTGAGTCAATTGATCGACGCAGTAGTATTTCAGCGCAGCGTTGGTTGCGGTAATTTTCAATGTCACTTCTACATGCCAGTCGTTGACAGTCTGGATTTTTCCTTTTTGCAGGCGGTTCGTGTCGCCGTACTCCACCTTGAGGACCATTTTTCCTTCAAGGGTACCGAAGATCGGGTCTCCGTTTTCATCGTAAATTTGGCAGTTCTTCAGTTTAATATCACGTGCAATAGCCAATTACAGCACCTCCCAGTCAATGTCAAAGTATTCGATGGCATCAAGCGGCTTCGCAGACAAGAGGAAACCACGGCGATCCCCGATGCCGTTCTTTTGATCCGTAAACGTCCAGCCTTTATCAATTGCGCCTTGCTGCTCGCGGACGGTCATGTACGCATTGACGGCAGAGACAAACACCGCGCCGCCCAAATCGTTGTTGCCGAGCTTGCCTTTGTATTTCTTGCCGACTTGGCTGATATCATTGACGATCTGATCCAGCGTCATGCTGACACGGATTTTTCCGTAGTCCTCGCGCTCATGCGTACCCAGTACAGCCAGCGTATTGACGGCGCTCTCGATGATGTACACATCTCCGTCGCGGGTTGCGATCAGCGTACCAGAGCCCAGCGCACTCAAAATATCGGTGTGGCCCCAGTCCTTGAGCGCTTTTTTCAACGGAACGACGACGGCTGTCAGCGATTCATGCGCAGGTGTCGCGGCGATCATACCCGCTACCCATGCGGCCCACTCCAGGCTGCCATATACTTTCCCGTTGTTGTGTTGACCAGCAATAGCACTGTTCACGACAAAACGGGCATTTTGCGCCACAGATCGCTCGATGTGCTTCGCCATGTTCTCGTCATCCGCCGCCTTGCCGCCGATCACCAGCGTGCTGAGCTTCTTATTTTGCGCACGACGGTCGCTCATGAATTGTTTCGCTGCCGCTTGTACAGCCGCATCGTCAAAAGGCAGATACATCGTGTCAAAATCAGCGCCGGACACAGCCATGAACAGCTTAGTCGAGTCCGCAGAAGTGAGCGCTGCTGTACCGCTTGTCGCTCCTGTCAGCGCTGTATCTGGCACAATTGTAACGGCAGTCTCACCCAGCTTTTTCACACGCACATAATTGGATTGGCTCGTTTTCGCTGCCAGCTCATTCGCATCCGCAAACGAAAACTTCTCGGTTTGAAGCGGGCCTGTTACCTGGAGTTCCTTCTTGCCTGGCTCAGACGTTGAGGCAGTGATCGCAACCTTCAACTCGTTACCTACCAAACCTGGGTACAGAGCCTCGACTCTGATCGCATCGGCTTGCTCATACGCTGCTTTTGTGGCTGTGCCATTCGTCATGCGGTACGCGAGAATCGTCGCGCCACCTTCTGCTGCCAGCTCCACGGTATCGACCTTGCCAAATGTATGTGCAAGCCGCTCCTCAAAGCTCCCCAGCTTGACGAGCTCATCTGGCGCGCCCCACTCTGCTTGATACGGCACCAGTACGACACCGCTCTTCGGTACTACACGTTCTTTTGCTTTTGCGATCAGTTCTACCGTTACACCCGGACGTTCACGTTGAATGGTCATGCTTACACCCCGCCTTTGTATTTGGTCAGTCGGCTCTTCACTTGTCCTTCTGCCAGTTCTTGATTATCTGCTTCAGAAAAAAGAGCACCTGCTACCTCGAACCGTTCGGCTCCAAGATAGGCGGCGCTCTTGATCCACTCTTGTTTGGTTTGCACAAGCTCTGGGGCCTGTGCTTGTTGATCTTTTCGTGCCACTATGATCGGACCCCCTCTACATCAAATTCGTTGATTTTGTCTGTGGCTGCTCTCTGCACCGCCACGTTGTAGGTGAACTGGAACGCGATTTCCGTCCGGTCCTTTTTATCCCGCCAAATACGCAAGGTGGAGCTGTCGATCTCGATGGACAATCCAGACGTCCTGCCTTGATAGCTGAACTGCCTTTGGCGAAGAAGCTCACGCAGCGGCTCTGCTGAAAGCGGCTGGTAGACACCTGCTACCTTTGGATAGTGGAGGACGATGGCTGCTTCTGAGACCACTTGATAGGAAGTGAGGCTTCTTCCTTCTTCGCGGACCCCTTGCGTCAAAAGAAACGCGATAGGCGGCTGGAATCGCTGCGCCATCCAGTCGTCCACATTCACAACAATAGCCAGCCCTGGATACGCTTCATTCACCAGTTCAATGAGAACGGCTAGCTCTCGATCCATCCAGCTCCACCTCCCATGCTTGCGGTATTCTCTTCTGTCTTCGTCACATGTCTCTTCCCCCCACTACTTCCCTTCATTTGGCAAGGCATCCACGGCAAATGCCCGCCGAGCAGGGAGCGAGTAGCCTGTGGCTTTGAACTCGCAACATCGTGTGGCGCCAATCGCCATTTTCCCTGATCGCCGGACATTAGAGTCGGCGGTGTACATAAAAAGCCACCCGACAGCTTCATCGGATGGCTCGTATCTCTCTTACTTGTTTCGCTTGACTCAAGTATAACCGATTCGGAGAAAAAACCGGGAAAATGACCCGATGTGTCAGGAAGTGTCAACCTTTGTCAGCCTCTGCCATGCTTGCGAAAATGAAAAGAAGCTGTCATCATCAGACAGCTTCTCGTCTATTGAGCCAGGTTCTGTTTTTCATTATCCAGTCTGCTGAGCCTGATCGCCATACATCGCCCATGCCATTTTCATCACGGCACTGCGCTTGATTTCGTAATACCGCTGACGGGACACGCCGATTTCTTTTGCAATCAGATTGTTCTTGTCGCCATCCAGCAAAGCTTCGACTACCAATCGCTCCTGCTCACCCGGAATCGTCTCGACCGCTTTATTGATCCGCTCGATTTTATCCTGCAAATTTTGCAGCCTCTTCCATTTCCGCTCCCGGCGTACAACCTCCGCGTGCGTCTTATCTCCCGTAGTACCCTTTCCTTTTGGCATGCCTGCATCCAATCCGTACTGTGCGACCATTCCTTCCCCCGCCTCGCGCAAAAAACGCTGGATACGCACGATCTCGATCTGCATGTAATTGTAGTCGCGGATTTCTTCCTCGGCTTTTTGTAGAAAATCTACGATGGGTGCTTGCTCACTCAACCGGACTAAGCCTTCTTTTCTAGCGGATACTGTCTCTTGCTGCCCTTTTGCCTCTTGATCCCGCATGTACTTGTCCCACTCCGGGCAAGATTCGATTTTTCCTACGTGCTTATCATGAACCTGGCAATGTGATTTCTTTCCCCAGCACGTTGCCGGACACACCTCGCATACTGCTTCCATGAAAACATCTTTGCTGATCAAGGCACTATTCCCCCTCGGTCATATATATGAAGTCCGTATGATTGCTTATCGGTTTTCGTTGACTCTTGCGTCTTTTCTTAATCTTTGAGACAAACCGATCTGTCCGATAATGACTCCGATCAATAAGACAACTGCTCCGATTAATGCTGCTTCTATCATTTCGTACGTATCTCCTTTGCATCATCATTTTCTTGTATAATGAAAGGGGGCAAAGAGGATACTCACCAGTTGTATTCTTTGCCCCAAGCCTTCAATGGGGATTCCGATCGTCAGTCGGAGTCTCCTTTTTTTGTTCCAGTTGCTCTTTCTTTTTCTCTTTGTTTGCCTTTAATTGCAGGTTGAACAAGTTATTAATCCGAATCTGCAAATCTACCTGCTTAAACGTGACGATTAAAGCAAGGAAGCACACGACAACCGCGAGAACCTGAACGTAATCAATCGTCATCATAGCATCACTTCTCCACTGCGGATCGCTTCGAGCATTGCGGTTTTCATCTCTTGCATGCTCTCTTCGCGAGGTAGTTTGATAAAGGAAGCAAGATACTCCATGTCGGGAAGCAGAAAGTCGAGGATCGTCAGTACGGCCCGATTATCCCCTGACTGTGCTTTTTGGAGGGTCAGGCTGAACGAGTCAGCTTCTCGGCCAATTGGCGCAAATATTTGTTTTTGCATTTACTCACTCCTTGTCTGGTCATATTCAGTTTTTTGGCTACCTGTTCTTCCGTCATTCCATGTATGACGACATGCTTGATAATGATCCGGGCTTTTTCTGGGAGTTGCATCAACACCTCCTGAACATACAGTTCCGACAGGTTGTCCTCGATCGCTTCCGTTCCCCGCATCCCCTCTTTGATCACCGTCTCCCTGTACAAACGCTTCTTGGCGGCGTACTGCAATCGCCAAGCAATCCTTTTGAGCACTTTTCTGCAATGCTCTTTTAACTGCTCATCTGTCACATGCTTCACCTTCTGTCTTTTTCATCCGGAAATAGGAACACTCGTTCTCTTTGTAGTACAAGTATCTCATACTCGGAATCAAAGTTCAAGTTTTTTCCACTACATTTTTTGGAATGCCTACCTCTCAAAAAACATGAAAAAGGCACGATCCATAACCAAGATCGTGCCTACGTATATATATTCGATTGTCTTACAAAACGAACTCACCTTACATCCCGAAAGTACATAATTCTCATACTTTTTCATTTTCATCATTTGTACGTACGTAAGACCTTTCATGATGGGTTTATTGAACAGAAAACACAAAATATGATATAGTAAATAAAAATCCGTTGTAAAGTCATTTCTTCAAGAGTTCTGGATATAAATAAAACCGTAGGTGTTCCAGCACCTACGGTTGATCCAATAGACGTTCCCAAAAGGGATCGGCTCATAGGTTACAGCGTATAGACCGCCTGGCTCCCAAGCTCAAGGGCGGTCTACTTCTTTTTGAGGTATGTCAGTAAGGCAAGAATGAACATGCCAAACATGAACATAAGCGAAAGCGCCTGATATACCTCCATCAGCATCACCCCCCCATTGTTAGACATGAGTGAGTGAGCCGACCACCCTTGAGAAAGCCGATCTATTGAATTGCATTAATTTTACGAGAATTCCTAATTGAACACAATGTATACAGCCCCGTTATTATAAAATAAAAAAGCAAGCCCCCCTCGCATATCACAATAGAAGAGTTGGCTTGCTTTTCTATCTTTCGCACTCTTTTAATCCCAAATATTCGGACGTTCAACACCCATGCTTCTCATATAATCTAGCAGTTGACCGGTATGTACCGACTCATGATAGGCGATTCGCAGCAGCATGTCTCCAAGCGTGCGGACATAGCCTACATCGGATCGATCGATGCGGACACTCTCCAGGTCGCTCTTGGACAACCCTCTGACGAAGCGGAGAAATTCTTCTCGATACGGCATAGCAAAGGCCAAATCTTCATCTACAGTCGAAAACTCTTTGGTTTCATACGGATTGGGGATAGTAGACAGAGCGGCACTCCCCCGTTGGATCAAAAATCTGGTGATACAAAAACTCACCCTCGATGACATGGCGAATCATTTCCCCGCACGTGAACGCTTTATCGTCAGGCTTCCAGTTCAGCATTTCTTTAGGAATTGCCCTCCAAACTTTGATGCTTCTACGTCTTACTTCCTCAAAGTTTAAGATTAAGAGATCATTTTCGTTCATGTCATTCTCCCCTCTCCGTTAGCTCGTCCTAGTTTTTTTGATAGAGATCACATGTCGCTACGTGATCATTAACCATGCCGACTGCTTGCATAAAGGCGTAGCAAATTGTTGAACCGACAAACGTAAAACCGCGCTTTTTCAGGTCCTTGCTCATCTTGTCGCTGATTTCGGTAGAAGCAGGCACATCCTTCATTTCCTGAAAATGATTATGGATCGGCTTCCCGCCTACAAACGACCAAATATAGCTGCTAAAGGACCCAAACTCCTCCACAACCCGCAAATACGCGTGGGCGTTCTTCACGACACCGCGAATCTTCAGCCTGTTTCGAACAATGCCTTCGTCTGTCAGCAATTGCTCGATCTTGGCTTCATCGTATTGAACGATTTTCTCCGCTTCAAAGTTATCAAACGCTCTTCGATAATTTTCCCGCTTCTTCAAGATCGTGTACCAGCTCAGTCCGGCTTGAGCCCCTTCCAAATTCAAATATTCAAAGAGCAAGCGATCCTCATAGACAGGAACTCCCCACTCGTGATCGTGATAATCCATATAGATAGGGTCTTGATTCACCCAGCCGCACCGATTCATGGAAAGAAACCTCCTCTACATAATACGAACATATATTCTTATATAAAGAATATACAATCATTGGGTATTCTGCAAGTTTTTCTTTACAAAAAAAGACCTCATCAACCTGAGGTCTCCATGCAATCAAGCAGTTAAAATAATTGGCTTCCCCTTCGTTATAACGATGGTGTGCTCGTATTGAGCTACGTAACTCTTATCAGGCGTAATGATCGCCCAACCGTCCCTGCCATCCTCCACAAATTCCGTCCCCGTTGAAATAAATGTTTCGACTGCCAACACGAGACCTTCTGTGAGCAAACGCCTATCCTTCTTATCATAGTAATTCAAAATGTAAGCAGGCTCTTCATGCAAGCTTTTGCCGATGCCATGTCCCGTAAGGTTTTTGACCACTGTAAAGCCTTTTTTCCTGGCCTCCTGGTGGACAATGCGACCAATCTGGCTTAGCTTTGATCCCGCCTTTGCTGCATCCAATGCCTTGTACAGCGACTCCTCGGCGCATTGGCATAAGGATTGCTTCTCAGGCTCGCCTCCCCCTACCACGATAGAAGCACCTGTATCGGCAAAATATCCATCCAGCTCTGCCGAGACATCAATATTGATGATATCGCCATTTTGCAGAACTGTATCATCAGGGATGCCGTGCGCAACAATGTGATTGACACTGATGCACGTATGCCCAGGAAAATCATATGTGATATTCGGTGCAGACCGCGCTCCGTACTTTGCCAAGATCTCTCCGCCAATCCGGTCGAGTTCTTTTGTTGTCACGCCTGCCCGCACTGCTTTTATCATCGCCTCTCTTGCTTCTGCCACAATGCTACCGATCCGCTTCAAACAGATCAAATCATGTTCATTTTGAATCGACATGTGTTTCCCTCCTTTTCGCATTTACCAGTATTTACCCGATCCGTTTCTTCATTTGAACATTTTTCTTCGCCAATCGCAACCTGCAGAAAAACAAAGAACCCCAGAAGCATCCTCTGCGGCTCTTATCTTACGAAACTAGGCTAGATTCAGTGCATATATTCCTTGCGATGCGGTCGACTGCTTTTGAATAAACCCGATGGAGATTCGGTTAAATTCTTCCGGCTGATCGACATTGACGACATGGCCGCAGTCAGCGACTAGACTCAACTGTGCAAATTGTCTTTTTTTCACACGCATCTGGACGAACGGCAAAAACATATGGTCTTCGTCACCCATAATGAACAAGGTAGGGATGGGAGACTCTTTATCAAAGAGGGTTCCTAGGAAGCGATTAATGCCTTTTGTCAGCTTGAACCATCTCTTGAATTCTTTTTGACAAAGCTTTTTGGCTTCGCGGATAAACAAGGACCGCGATTCTTTATGACGCTTACTCGGCATGATCACCCAGGCAAACAGTCGATACAGCCACATGTACGGGATGAAATGTTTGACCATATTCCCCAGCGTGATCAGCACCCGCGACCGCACGTTCATGTGCGTCACAGCTCCTGCCAACACCATAGAGCGCATTCTCTCTGGGGCCTGCTCCGAAATAATCTGCACAATGATCGTCCCCAAGGAAATCCCCACAAAATGGGTGGAAGTGATTTTTAAATGATCCAAAACCTCTATGATATCTCTGCTGACATCATCAAAGGTGTATGTTTTGAACAGCTTGCCTGGGATGTTCTTCGATTTTCCGTGACCACGCATATCTACTAGAAGAACATTGAATTTCTCTTTGTATGCCTTAAGTTGTTTATACCAAATCGATGAGCTGCCCCCTGCCCCATGGACAAAAGTCACCCATTCGCAATCTTCACCACGTATGTATGTCTTATAATGGATCACTTATATATCCCCCCACCAGTATTATATAGGAGGGCTGTCCCAGGTGAAAGGATTACCATAATATTGAAATTTTTGTGTACATAAAGGCATATCGTTTCACCCCAGTCTCTCAACCAAAAACCAAACGACATTTGAAATGAGTAAAGACTGTCCGATTCCAAAACTGAACCCTGTGAAAAATCGCAGCATGTTATTGCTTGTCCGCCACTTCCATTGTTGGGTAAAGCCATCAATCAGCATCGGCAATAACAGGAATCCAATCAAATAGTAAGAGGTCACGATATGCATCCCTGCAAAAACAGGCGCCAGCAGGTATCCAGCCAATATCGAAACACATCTGGCACATAGCGGCATTTTTTTACCCGCTATATAAAAGGAACGTTCTGGGCGCCGATGACATGGTATCCACTGCAAATTGATCTTCATCAGCTCCCTCAATGTGAGCAATCTGGCTTGCAATCGCAATCGGGTGTATCGCAATCTGGAACCGGACAATCAGCTGGAATATAGTTGCAATCTAACGAACAACTTTTACGCTTCTTACGATAGAAGATGATCATGCAAATAAAAAGAAGAAGACCTACACCAATCAAGACTCCCCCCGTTACATAATCCCCTTCATACAAGAATACGCCTCCCGCAATCCATGCGATCATGCAAAACGTTAATCCAACAAAAAACAGAAACATCCTCTCCCTTCTTTTCTTTCTACGTTAAAGAGTATCCGCCGTTTCACTGTGCTGGATGATCGCAAGCAAAATCATCTACCTGGCAGGCTTGTCATTGCGTCGAAATATTTATAGCGCTCTGTACATGTGTATATGAGCTGATAGATTGGGATCGGAACAGGGGCTTTTTCCCTTCTACTTTTATCTCTGTCCTCCACTTGCACATATTCCAGTTCAATGTGAAACAGACGTAAGAAACTCTCCGCTGCCCTCCGAGTAGACACAACAGAGGAGGGATCGGGAATCTCCTTATTTTTGCGAGCATCGTGCTTGTAAAAACCCGTTACCTGGCCTGTCCAAGGATTGACTTTTACTGAGTAGACTCGATTTGTAAGTACGATCCCTTGTCGGCGCTCATAGAAATAATAGGTATTTCCGGTACCACGTAAAGAACACAGTTCATAATAGTGAAGCTCGGTAATTCCCTGCTCGATGTATTTCTCCAAAAACCTCTTTCCAATTTGCAACGCATCGTGCTCCGAAAGCCGTGGCGCTATATATTTCATTTTTTGATTAACCGTAAAGGAAAGCAGCTCGTTGGTCGTTCGATTGAGTGTAACCCATACAACGTCAGGATCGTAAACGGTTTCAGCGTCCTCATCTTCTGGTAATGGCCAGAAATAATGGATAGTAGAAGGCCAACCAGGTTCCCGCGCTTCGGCAACGAATCTGAAATATCCGGTCATCGGATTGAAAGTTTCCCCATCCTCATTCGGAGTCACAAGCGTTTTTCTTTTCATCCCTGTGTGAGTCAAATCTATTTGAAAATGTTCCTTTACCCATTGCTCGATCTCCTGCAAATTTGGGAAAACAAGGGATTCTCCTTGGGCCATGATTGGGATGACCTCTGAGTATTTTTTTATAATTCGTCTTTTCCCTATGACCGTCTTTGCTATTTGGCCTGTCTTTGCATGAATGACGACATCGTCCAGCGGTGCCTCATCAGGGATATACTTGAGCTTCCCTTCCTCCTGTTCATCGCATATGAGCATCATGTTTTTCTCCAATAAAGCAAGGTACGCTTGTTTCGCCTCCTCCTTCGTTATCACTTCTGGCTTGGGAGGCTTATTTTTGCGATCAAAATCGTGAAATCCGTGGTATCGGATGTCTACCAAATTTCCAGACTCGTCTAAAGCGATTCTCAAAGACACACCTGAATGCGGAATCCCATGAAAAAAATAACGATAGTACAGCTCCCATTGTTTTCCATCTTTATACTCTCTCAACTTTGCTAAATGGTCTCTTACCATTTCGTTCAGATGATCTCCGTATAATTTTTCCGCTACTTCTATGGCCCGCTCCGTCGCTGACTCGGCATCGATTGGTTCGCCAGAAGGAAACCATTCTCGATCTTTTTTATCCAAGTCGAAATCAATCATATATCCCGTCTCTTTGTCTATCTCCAGTTCTGTACGGTTATGACCTACTCTTATCTCACAAGTTATCCACTTATCGTCCATATTGATTTGCAGATGAGACATTTCACGCAAACCAGGAAGCATAGCAAACCATTTCTCCATCGTCTCTCGAACCGCTTCTGTCGGATATGTAATCATCAATTTCCCTCCCGAACGAAAAAACCGTCAATGCAGACACTGACGGCTTTCTCTATTTAAATGCTAA
Source organism: Brevibacillus brevis (assembly GCF_900637055.1). Lineage (NCBI taxonomy): Bacteria > Bacillati > Bacillota > Bacilli > Caryophanales > Paenibacillaceae > Brevibacillus > Brevibacillus brevis. Next base: position 646,190 of record NZ_LR134338.1, on the reverse strand, counting down.
ATCCTAATCATCATCACCATCATCCAGATCATCGTCGTCGGTGTCATTCGTGTTCGTGTCATCACTTGTAGATGCATCTGCCGGAGCGCTGCCATTTTTATCGGCTGGTGTCTGGTCATCATCGTCATCATCATCATCGGTAGAGCTATTGTCGATGGTGGTAGTCGAGAGCACTTTTCCGGTAATGGCATGTATGCGTACATCTACCGTTTGGGAGTCTTTTTTCGTGATCACTCGATAGACTGCTCCACTCTTTGTTTCGATTAAATCAACATCATCGATCTTGCCGCCACTTGTTCTTTCCGTCGCAATCTGTTTCGCTTGCTGTTCCGTAATTTTTGTCTGTGGCTGCGCTGGTGGATTTGAGCTTTGATTCGGCTTCGACTGCTGCTGTGTTTGTGTCTGGGTTGAAGTAGCAGGCTGTTGTTTGCCTGGCGCAACAGTCCCCATCATTCCCGCTCCTGCTGGTTTTGTCGCGTTGCCTGAAGCATCCTTCCCGCTGCCGTTCGGTTGCGCTGTGCTGGCTGTCGGATTTGAACCCGGCTGCGTTGAATTCGTCGCCGTTTCATTTGCCTTCGGCTGCGCAGTGGCTGCGACCAAGGAGAGCTCTTTCAAATCAATAATTTCGCCCGTCTGTGCATTCACCATCACACTATACGTTCCGCGCTCATTGAGGAGTTGGAGATTGTAGATGCTGTTTTCTCCTACGTCCGTCATGGAAATCGATTCAATCTTCCCCGGGTAGCGGGCCGTCACGATCTGTTTGACTTCCTCCGCTGACAATGACTGCAAATCCATGCTCGCGAAGATCCGTTGCATGCCAAATGCCGTCGTGACCAACAGAAAGCTCGCCAGCAGCCCTATTTTCCATTTTTTATTCATACGTACCTCCTGCTATTTCTTAGCCTGCCCTGGCAGAAAAACGGTCACGAGCGTCCATTTCCCTTCTTCGCTATCCAGTGCAATATCGCCTTGATGGGCATCAACGATCTGTTTGGCAATGGAAAGCCCCAGTCCTACGCCACCTGTTTCGCGGCTGCGGGCTTTGTCAACACGGAAGAAACGATCAAAAACATGCTGCAAATCTTCCTTGGGAATCCCCATTCCGTAATCCTTGACTGAGATATATGGGCGGTCCCCTTGAAGCCCCACCCCAACCTCGATTTCATTCGAGCTGTATTTCATCGCATTGTCGAGTAAAACGACGAGCACTTGTTTTAGTTTTTGTTCATCGGCCATCACAGGAACCGATTCGTGGTTTGCGCCCAGTTGAAAGGACCTGCCATACGCATTGGTTAATTGCGAAATGGTCGTTTGGCACATCGGGATCAAGTCGATTTCTTTGACATCCAGATTCCATTCGGCGCTATTGTTGGCGAGAAGGAGCATTTGATTGGTCATATCCTTCATGCGCACGGCTTCCGAATAGATCGCTTCCACCGACTCTGCCAGAACCTCCGGCTTTTTCGTCCCCCAACGCTTCAATAGCTTCGCATAGCTTTCTACTACGGTCAGCGGCGTCTTCAATTCATGGGAAGCATCTGAGACGAACTGCTGCTGCTTCTCGAAGTTTTGCTGCAATAAATCCATCATTTTATTAAAGGTACTGCCTAACGCGTGCAATTCATCCTTGGATGTGTGCTCAAGCGGTATTTTCTTAAAAATACTGCGCGCTTGAATGTCTTCCATCGTTTGAATCATCGAGTTGACTGGTCGCAAAATCAGATTGCTCAACATGCGTCCAGCAAAAAATGCAGGAATCAGCACGAACAGCGAAGCAAATAACAGAACGTTTTGCAGCAGGTTCAAATTCTTTTGCAAGCCCGCAATACTTTCAATCACTTCTAGCGTGACAATTTTTCCATTCGTCCAAATAATCGGGACCTTGACGTACGCGTATTTCACACCTTTGACATCGAAGACACCGTCACTCGCCTTTCTTTCAAAGAGGGGCTTCGGGGCCGGGATTGGTTGCGTGCTGTCTACTTCCTGCGTGACGATGGCCCGTGACTGCTGATCGATAATCCGGATCATCCCGTACGATGGCAAATACGGCTGTAGCAGCGTAGCAGGGTCAAAATTTTCCACACCGGTCTGATTGAGTCCACTCTGGATATGCAGAACTTCTCGTTGCAGACGATCCAGCTCTCCGTCTGTTGTCACTTTGTAGAACACGAAGTAAATGAAGCTGTTGACCATGAGCAGCAGAAGCAAGAGCGCGACCGTGGAGAACAAATGAATTTTATTTTTGATTTTCATAATCTACCCCTTCAGCATATAACCAACGCCTCGTACTGTATGCAAAAGCGGGGTTTCATACCCTTGGTCCACCTTTTTACGCAAGTAACGGATATACACGTCAACGACATTTGTGTCTCCGAAATAATCAAATCCCCATACGTGTGTAAGAATCTGTTCACGATTCAGAACTTGGTTTTTATTCTGCATCAGATAAAGCAACAAATCGAATTCACGCGGTGTCAGCTCGATCTGACTGGAACCTCTTGTTACTTCCCTCGATTTTTCATCCAGGCTTAAATCTGCTACTTCTACTTTGCAGCTGGCTTCCACTTTTCTTGTCATTTGGGACAAGCGGAGGCAGGAACGGATGCGAGCCAGCAGCTCTTCGATTTCAAAAGGCTTCGTGATATAGTCGTTCGCGCCTTGATCGAGTCCATTTACCTTGTCCACGACAGCATTTCTTGCCGTCAACAAAATGACTGGCGTCGCGGAGTCCTTTACCCGAATCCGGCGAAGCACTTCTATCCCTGACAAGCCTGGCAGCAATACATCGAGCAAAATCAAGTTCCATCCGCCTCGATTGTATTGTTCCAGCGCCTCTAGCCCTGTTTTGGCGATCTCGCTTTCGTATCCTTCGTATTCCAGCTCTAATTGAATCACACGAGCAATTTTCTCTTCATCTTCCACAATTAATATTCGCTCCGACATGTAATCCTCCTAAACCTTGCATCCATTATCCAGATGAGTTTAGCAAATATTGGCTGTGGATCAAAGAGTAATCCGTACGAAAGATATAATTTTTTACTTATATCGTTAATCCCACCCACTGCCAGTACGCGTAATAAAAGACGACCATCAGGATCGCGTGGGCTACACCTGCATACAAGCTCAATCGCAGCAAATCCTTAGGCAAAAAGGTTTCCTTGCCGCTTTCCTGGAACATGAGCAATGCTTTGGAGCTGACAGGGAAGGTCAGGCAGTAGTTCATGCCGATCATTCCTAAGAACAACACGGTCACTTCATTCAAATCAAGGCTGCTCGCAAAGTAGAGAAGCGGCGGAACAAGAATGACGGCTCTCGTCGTGTGCGATGTAATGTACAGATGGGATGTCAGTGTCAGCAAAGTAATAACCACAATAATCAGAAGCGACGATTCGCCTTCCAGCTGCTCGGTGATCGCGAACAGCTTCTTCATGATCCACTCTGCCGCGCCGCTCTCCAACAACGACTTTCCGAGGGCAATGGCCGCCCCTACAAACAGAATCAGGTTCCACGAGACAGACTGTACGCCATCCTTCCACTTCATGACGCCCACATTGGGGAGTGTCAAAAGAAAGGCGCCGACAACTGTCGTGGTAGCAATCTCGATTCCGTGAAAACGCTCTGTCAGCCAGAAAATGACCATCGCCCCGATCACAGCAACCGTATATTTTTCGTTGCGGGACAAGGTAAGAGAAAGCTTTTTACTCGCGAGTGGGCGCTGCATCTCTTCTTTAGAGAGAAACAGAGCCAGAACAATCCGGCAAGTAACGATGCTGGCCACAACCCCGAACGGCAGTCCCCACAACAGCCACTCCGCGAAACTAATCCCTTCCCCATTGAACTCCTTCAGCATATCGAGTGCGATAAAATGGGAGCCCGCTCCAATCATGGTGGAGCTCGTCGATACTAAAATAATCGTCGGAATCAGGATCGCCATGGCTTTCGTAATTTGTTTGTTCCCGATTTCTGAGGTCAGCGAGTGGAAAACAGGCAGTAGCACCGCTGCGCGTCCAGAAGTAGACGGGATAAAGAATGCGAGAAATTGAACGACGACCGTCAAGAGCCAAAACAAGCTTTTGACATTCTTTGCCTTGCTCACGACCAGATCTGTGAGTTTTCCTGCCAAGCCTGTCACTTGGAGAGCGCCGCCGAGAATGAACGAGCCAATCATTAACCAAATGACATCGGAGGCGAGCGAGTCGAACAAAATTTCCTGGTCAGCCGTTCCTGTCACGACGAGGAGTAACACGGAGCCAATCGCTACATAGGCGGAGTTCATCGAGGTTGTCGTCCACAGGATCACAGCGACACAGAAGCCGAACAAGCTCCATTTGGCCTCAAATGTCAGGGAAGACGGCAGCATGAGCAGTAATTCAACGAACATAATCAGGACGATCGGAAGGACCCACGCAGGCCTTTCCTTTGCAATAGTCTGTGCAATCACGATACTTGCTCCTTCTCCATTAAACGATTTGCGAGCTGCAGGCCCACCATGATGGTTCTCATGGAGCTTTCCGAGCAATCGGTCAGCCATTTCTGCGCATGCATGAACGCTTCCTCCAACGTAGACGGCATTGGCAAAATACTCGTGTATGCATCAATACCGTATTCATAATTGAGTCGCGCGCCTTTGCCAACAGTCCCAACCAAAGCCACTACCGGCAGGGCATGCTTCTTCGCTCTCTTTGCCACTTCTACTGGAATTTTTCCTCGCGGTGTTTGAAAATCAATGCTTCCTTCTGCCGTAAACACAAGGTCTGTCTCTTGAAGCATCCGATCCAAATCAATGTATTTCATGATGATGTCGTAGCGTGGATAGAGATTCGCACCCGTCAGCGCATGCAGTCCGGCACCCAAGCCACCCGAGGCACCACTGCCCGGCATGTTTCTGACGTCGATACCGAAATCTCGCTCGATGATAGCCGCGAATTGTTCGAGTGCTGCTTCCAACTCAACGACTTGTTCAGGTGTCGCTCCCTTTTGCGGGCCAAACACGCGAGCGACCCCGTTTTCCCCACACAGCTTGTTAAACCAGTTGCAAGCCACATCGATTTGCACCTGCTTGAGTCTTTTGTCCATGCCGGAAACATCGATTTTCGTTACTTTTGCCAGCGAGATTCCGCCTTCAATACGGATTTCTTGACCGCTGTCATCCAAAAATTTCGCGCCAAGTGCTTGCGCCATGCCTGCACCGCCATCGGAAGTACCGGAATCGCCGCAGCCTAGCAAAATACGATCTGCCCCCATGTCCAGCGCCGCTTTGATCAATTCACCGACGCCATGTGTCGTCGTTTTGCGCGGATCACGCAAGCTTCTTGGAACCAGTCGCAGTCCGGCTGCTGCTGCCATCTCAATCACAGCTGTTTGACCTGTCGTCTTTGACCCGAATATCCCGAAATGGGAAGGAACCTTTTCTCCTACGGGACCTGTTACTTCCTTATCAATAATTGAGCCATTCGAAATTTTCACAATCGCTTTTGTAAAGCCTTCTCCTCCGTCTACCATCGGCAGTGTTTGTACTTGGGAGAGCGGGAGTACGCGCAGAATTCCTTCTTTCATGCACTCAGCTGCTTGCTCGGCATCTAAACTTTCCTTAAAGCCCGAAGGCACAACGAGTATACGCATAAAAAACAACATCCCTTCTCTTTATTTGAATTTGCTTTCGCATTTGTCTCACTTGAGTAAGACCCATACTAAGCTTCAAAAAAGAGAAGGGAATAATAGGAAGATGAGAAATTGATGAGAGAAAAGCAAGAAGATTACGATTCTAAGCGTTTCGTTTTCTGCGCAGCTGATAATAGGTCACAGCCAGGGCAAGCGCCAGTACCGTCCCCTTAATTATATCGTAAGCATAATACGGCAGATTGAGCATCGTCATGCCGTTGAGTAGCACCCCGATCAGGATGGCTCCCACAAATGTACCAAAAACGTTTGGCTTTCCTGCACCGAATACGGAGAAGCCTACGAAAGCAGCCGCTACTGCATCCATCAGCATGGAGCCGCCGCTACTCACCTGCCCGGTACCGATCCGTGCTGCCAAGAGCATCCCGCCCAAGCCTGCAAAAAGAGCGGAGAGCACATAAGCCAAGGTACGATAGCGATTCACAGGAATCCCCGACAGACGGGCCGCTTCCAAATTGCCGCCTGTCATGTACAGCATCCGCCCCTGCCTCGTATAGGTCAAGTACACATGCGTGATCGCCACAAGTAAAAAAGTCAGGATAACAGGAACCGGTACGGAGAGAATTTCTCCTTGGCCCAGCCATAGGAACCATTCCTGGAATTTTCCCGGAGCCTGTGAGCCGTCCTGCATTGGCATGTTTGCGTAGATCGAGTAGCCTTGGGAATACGTCATATGAATGCCGTTGACGATGTAGAGCATCGCCAGAGTAGCCAGCAAATCAGGAATGCGGATTTTCACAACCAGGAAGGCGTTGACCAGCCCGACGAGCAAGCTGAGTACAATCGGGACAACCAGTGTCGTGAAAACTCCTTGTTCGTACCAAACCATCATCGAAGCAGAAACGACTGTGGTCAACGAAACCGTCGATCCTACAGACAAGTCAAAGCCTCCGACGATCAGCGAGAACGTAACGCCAATCGCAACAAATGTCACAATCGAGATGGAGCGAAGAATGTCCGTCAAGTTGTCGTACGTGAAGAAATACGGGTTGGTCAAACTGAATAACAGCATGACAATGACAATAACTGCAACCGTACCGTATTTGTAAACAAAATCAAATAAACTAAACTTTTTATCTGCCACGTTACTCACCTCCGCTTGCGTAGTACATAATCAGCTCTTGTGTTGCTTCCTCGCGACTCAATTCCTTCACGATCCTGCCCTCGAACATGACGAGAATCCGGTCTGCGATCCCGATGACTTCCTGAAACTCACAGGAGAAATACAGGACACCCTTTTTCTGCTCAGCGAGATTTCCGATCAGGCGGTAAATGTCGCTTTTCGCGCCAATATCTACCCCTTTTGTCGGCTCGTCAAACATAAAGAGGTGAGCGTTTGTATCCAGCCATTTGCCGATTGCGACTTTTTGCTGGTTTCCGCCGCTGAGGAAACCGACCAGCTGCTTGATATCGGCTGTTTTCACACCAAGGCGCTGCACGAGCTCTCTTGCGTTAGCCGCTTCCGCTCCTCTTTTGATAAAACCGAACCAGGACTTCTTTTTCAACGAGGCGACAGACAGGTTGTTCTGCACAGACTCCTCTACGAAAATTCCTTCCTTGCGCCTTTCCTCCGGAACGAGCACGATTCCAGCATCGACGGCGTCTTTTGGCGAGCGCAGTTGGATACGTGTTCCATGCAATCGAACGGCTCCAGCCTTTGCCTCATCTGCACCGAAGAGCAATCGGGCAAGCTCGGTCTTCCCTGCCCCAACCAGACCGACGACGCCCACGATCTCTCCCTCGCGAACCTGCATGTCGACTCCGCGTACTTTGCCGCCAGCCACACCTGACACCTCAAAAATCGTTTCGCCAATCGGCACTTCCAGCTTCGGGAACTCCTCGTCGAAGCTTTTGCCCAGCATGTTCGCGATCACTTCGTCCATATTGGTCTTCGCCGTGTCTGTGGTCACGACATGCTGACCATCACGCATAATCGTGATCCGATCACAGATTTCAAAGATTTCCGGCAGGCGGTGGGAGATATAAATGATCCCGACCCCAGCTTTTTTCAACTGGGCAATGATTTGAAACAGCCGTCCGCTCTCCTTTGTGCTCAACGGCGCGGTTGGTTCATCGAAAATAACGTACTTGGCCTTTTGAACGGTAGCCCGTGCAATCAAAATCAATTGCTTTTCCGACAGCGTACATTCTTCGACGAGCATCCTCACGGGAATGGAGAAGCCGAATTTTTTTAAAATCTGCTCTGATTCGTTGTACAAGCTCTGCCAGTTGATCAGCCCCTTGGTTTTTGCTTGGACAAGCTGGTCGAGCAAAATATTTTCGGCAACGCTCAAATACGGGATCAAGGCGGTGTCCACTTCCTGATATACACATTGAATGCCCTGTGCTTTAGCGTCCTGCGGAGATTGAATCGACACGGACTGGCCATCGATGGTGATTGTACCGCTATCTGCCTGATACGCTCCCGTGAGAATTTTCATCAGGGTACTCTTCCCCGCGCCATTGGCTCCGAGCAGTGCATGAACCTCCCCTGCGCGCACCTCAAAATCAACGGATCGCAGGGCAGGAACCCCAGAAAACTGCTTCGCTATCCCTTTCATCTGCAATGTGGGCATCATTCACACCTCCTGTTTACCTGCGTGTTCCAACCTCTATAAGGAAAAATCCCGTTGACGATACAGATCAACGGGAAAAGCCAATTTGGTTCTTACTTGCCCCACTCTTGCACGTATTGGGACAGGTCGCCCATCGTTACTTTCTTATCCTTCGGCAGGTCTTCCTGTTTCACCAGCACTGGATTCAGCTTCACGTTGTCTGGCACTTGTTCGCCTTTGATTTTTTGGAACACGGTTTGCGCATGAATGCGTCCGATATTGGATGGGTCTACTGCTGCCGTCGCTGCCCACGGAGAGTTTTCCGCCTGAATCATTTGCAGATCCTCATCACTCAAATCGATGGAGTATACTTTGATTTCCGTACGCCCTGCCTGCTGGATGGCACGTGTAGCCCCTTTGGCAAATTCATCCCAAGCCGCCCATACTGCTGTGATGTCGCCTTTGTTCGGATACTTTTTCAAGATCGCTTCCATCTGCGTTTGTGTATCGAGTGCCGTATTGTTGGTGGCAGAACCAAATGCCGCAATTTCTTTCAAGTCCGGGTATTTCTTCTGGAAAGCTTCATACGTGACTTGGCGTTTTTCCATAGGAGCAAAGCCAGCTACCCAAATTTTGACGATGTTTCCTTTGCCGTTTGTATCCGCTGCCAGCTTCTCCAGGCTCAGCTCTGCCAACTTGTTGTCATCCTGCGCCACAACTGGCACACCAGGAATGTTGATGTCTGTATCAAACAGGACGACCGGGATTTTTTTATCCACGGCCTTTTGCGTGCCCTGCTGCAACGCTTCCGCCGTACCATGGTCGATCAGAATGCCATCAAACTTTTGGTTCACAGCCGCGTCGAGGTTGGACGCCATTTTTGCCAGATCGGTATCTGCGTTGAATACGGTCAACTCGCTGCCGTTTTTCTCCACCTCTGTCTTCACGCCATTGATGTATTGTGCAGAGAATGTTCCTACGTTTTGACGCATGATCAGTGCGATTCTCTTCGCCTTCTCTCCCGAAGCACCGCCGTTTGTGCTGCCAGTTCCCGTTGTCGCTCCGCTGCCGCACGCCGTCACAAGAATAGATGCTGCCAAAACAAGTGATGTAATCAGACCGAGTTTCTTTTTCATTGAGATGCTCCCCCTTTTTCTTTTTGAAAACAGATAACAAGATTAAATATTTTGTTTCCCTTCATTCACTTTCAAGAAGGAAACAAAAGCCTCGTAGAAGAAGCGTATTTCCAGTCCAAGCGCCTCTGGAGCCCACCCCAGCGTAGGAAGAAATGGCGGGGAATTTCAGCTTCAGTTATGAAATCCTTCCTCGAACCTTCTACGTTTGAAGCGCTCCCGCCATTTCTTCCGAAGCGGACAGTCTTCACTCACAGCGGGGCGGAGGCCGAAGCGTAGACTGGAAATGCGCTTCTTCCCCACGACAGCTACGCAAAAAATCCTCTTTCACAGAGAAAGAGGACAAAAATCGACAAGATTCTCGCCTCTTATCTGTCAGGTATTCTACCTGTTGGAGTTAGCACCTTGGCTCGAAAGAACGCATTCTCTCGTGCTAGGTTGCCGGGCTTCATAGGGCCATTCCCTCAGCCTTCTCTTGATAAGAGTAGTTTCTATTTTCAAAACGTTTGTATAAGTATATACAGAATATAATCTGGCAATTAACTATCTGTCAACTAGGTTTACCGAAAGAATTTTCTTGATAAATATTCCAGTTTCTTGTGTAACACCAAGAGGGATTTTGTTGTGTCTTGTCGAATTATCGTAGATTGATACAAGCCTAGCAAATATTTGCGATGGGGATGCTACATGAGTCTATTAAAAGAAGTCATTCTTCAATGGTTTTTCGCGATTATCCCGTTTGTGTTTTTCAACATTTATTACCGTGACAAAATGAGGAACTACAGCCGTTCCTTTATCGTCATCACCAGCTCAGCCTGCATGTTTCTCGCGATGACCTTCGCCCCGAGTGTCACGACTGGCATGTTTTTTGATATCCGACATGTCATCATTCTTTTCGGACTGGTTTATGGCGGAATCGAGATTGCCTTGCTCCTTCTGATAGAAGCCTTGGTTTATCGTTACTACCTGGGTGGAGAAGGAACATGGGTTGCCCTGCTGATCCTTACAGTCAATTTTGTCTTGTCACTCTTTTTGTATCGACACTACAAAGCCAGTTATCGGAAAACACTGTATCTTTTTATGACGAGTGCGATTTTTTCTACGGTTGCTTTAGGGACTACTTATTACTTTTTTCCCGCGTATGTAACTCAACACCTCGTTTACTACACCATGCTGATTCCTATTCAAAACTTTTTCGGCCTCTGGTTATTAATGTCGCTTTTCAGCAAATGCGTTTCGGATAAGGAGCTGTTTATCCGCCACGCGCAAAATGAAAAAATCCAAACGATGAGCCATGTTGCTGCATCGCTCGCACACGAGGTTCGCAATCCGCTGACAGCAGTCAAAGGCTTCTTGAAATTAATACAGGAATGTCCGGAAAATTTGGTAAAAGTCGAGCAATACATTCGCATCAGTCTCGATGAAATCCAACGGACAGAAGCCATTTTGACCGAGTACCTTGCGATTTCCAAGCCGCTCAAGGAACGGCATGAGATCATTAATGTTAGCGAGCATTTGCATGCCATCCGCGAGGTGATGCTCCCCTTTGCCAATATGCATAACGTGGAGCTTACGCTGCAAGATTTTGAGAGACCTGTGACGATCAAGGCCAATCCAGACGAGTTCAAGCAAGTATTGGTGAATTTCATCAAAAATGCCATCGAGGCGTGCGCGGATATTTCGGACGGAAAAGTCTCCCTGGACTTGCTCATCGAGCGAAACAAAGCCCTGTTGGTCATCAAGGATAACGGCGTCGGCATGGATGCAGGACAGATCAGCCGCCTCGGAACGATTTACTTTTCTACGAAAACAACTGGGACCGGCCTTGGATTGACGTATTCCTATCATGTCATTCATGCGATTGGCGGAACGGTCAATGTAACCAGCAAACCACGAGTAGGAACCAAGTTCACCATTATGCTTCCGTATAAGGCACAGTAGCTGCATGCAGGTTTTGCAGAGGGACTGTGTCTTTTTCCATTCGATCGCTAATGATGCAAACGACGGTCGGTTGCCCTTCCCCTCACGCTTTACTATGCAATTTCCGGGAGGCATTACGCAAAACAAAACACCAGGAGTCTCCCCCTGGTGTCTCTCTTTATTGGAATGGCAGCCATTCTCCCGTAATGGCATCCACATCCCCGTTGCTTTTCAGTATCTCCGCCGAATAGACCAAGACCGGTTGCTCTTGAATCCTATTGTTTTCAAGCGGGAATAGATAACGGGGACTGAGTGATTTATGTTGGAGATAAACCCGCGCCGCCTCTTCTGCTGAAATCACCTTGGACGCATCTGGGAAGGTCTCCTGCTCATGCGGGAATGTTAAATTCACCCCGATAATTTCTCCTGTCTGCCCGTCGATCGTGACCTTATAATACTGATCCGGCACCATTACGCCGTTTACTTCTCGGACAAAGTTCAATTCAACCTGTCTGCCCATCACATAAATTTGCTCCTGCATCCGAACAGTCTTCACCCGTGAATCCAGATACGGCTCCAAAAACAAGATCGCTCGCTCCTGCAATTCTGCAACGGCAAGTGTCGGATCACCTTCTCTCAGCTCAGGATAAGATATCTTGAACGCTGCTGCCCGATTGTTGACGGTAGTCAGCTGCATGAATCGCTCTCCTTTTTTGGCCTGGTATTCCCGTTCGTTGTCTCCCATCATATATTCAGGCACATTACTCCCGGTAAATGTGAAGCCCTCCACCTTCTGACCGAAGAACTCCATGGCGGCCGCAGCCTCTTTTTCCGATGCAACCATTGTCTTCTTGCCTCCGGGATTGACGGCAATACTGTCGCGAAACGACTCCCCGCGCCACAAGGTCGTTTTCACTTCCTTGCCAGTACGAGCGTCGAGATACCCGGAGAAGTTTTCCGTGTAGCGAAGAACGTAGTCCACATCCTCCTTCCCGACTCTCTGATACGTCAGTTGCATGACTTCCGCAAGTCCGCTCTCCGTTTTCTTCGGAGAAGGCCGCTCAGCAATTGAAGGAAACTGCCCGGTGTCCAAATTCATTCCCGTTGAATCCCCTGAATTGACATAGCGAATATGCCCGGCATCGCTCATGCCGATCCCATAGTTATCTCCCTCTACCTGCACGTCATTCACGTAGCGTTGCAATCGGACGGCTTCATGCGAAACGGTATCTGCTCCCTCTTGCCCATCTACTTGTTCGATCCGATACTGTTCCAGATTTTTGCCCAGAAACGGTTCCATAAATGCCTTCGCCTGTCGCTCTATTCTCTCCTTGGAAGGCACTCCTTCGACTTTCTCTTGCCCTGGAATCTTTTCCAGGTCGAACCCGAGCAAGAGTCCGCTTTTGGCGTCCAATTTCGCTCTGGCATATAGCGACACTTCTGTTCGATCTTTGTTGCTGAACGTGCGAAAATCTATGTTGTACACCTCGCGAGGAGCTTTGGTTACGTAGACCCTCTTTTCCGCTTCCCGAAAAGGAGGATATTTCTCGTACAGCTTTTCCAACGTTCTAATCGCCGCTTGGCTTAGCTCGCTTTCTGTTATTTCTGCCGATGAGAAGGAGCGGGGTACCAGATGCGCTTGTGATTCAAACCGAGATTGCTTGAATATCTCCGGGGTTACCCCCATCATCCATACTGCTGCTGCCACCGTCGCAGCGGAAACTGTCCATGTCGCCAGCTTGAGGACGATTCTTTTCGGACGATTCGTTTTGGTGCGTGCCCGTTGCACCAGCTTTGCTTCCAGCGCTTCTACGAATTCGCTTCTTGGTTCCGCATCCTTTGACCGAGGAAGAGCCGCGAAGAATTGCTCGTCATTTGGAGTATTCATTGGCCAACCCTCCTATCCAATCGACATGCAAAACTTTTTTGAGTTCTTTTGTGGCCCGATGAAAATCTACGCGGACCTTGGCTTCGCTTGTCCCGAGGATTTCTGCCGTTTCCCGAATACTGTAGGCCTTGATGCCACGCAAAATCAGTACATTCCGATGATGCGGCTTCATTTTCTGCATCGCCTGCTCAATTTCCAGCTGTTCTTCCTTGGAAGCCAGCTCCGCTTCCGGCCTTCCCAGAAGAGAAGGCAGCCCTTTTAACAAATCCATGCCAAAAAGCGTTTGCACCCGCCTCTTCCGGTAATCATCGATGGCGACATGCTTGGCAATATGCAAAATCCATGTCTTCACACTGGAACGCTCTTCATATCTGGCTAAAGCGTCCAAGACCCGGATAAACACTTCCTGTGTCAAATCCTCCGCATGCTCACGCTTCCCCGTAAAGTAGTAGAGATATTGATAGACATCACGGTAATGCTCGCGATAGATCGCTTTAATCCGCGCTTCGTAATCGACTGTGTCCTGCACTGGATTTCCTCTCCCTGCTCCCTACTTGATAAATTGACCTGTAACCGCGTCAACCTTTCCGTTTCTTTCTTTCGGCTCATAAACAAGGACAGGTGTTCCCTGGTACCGTCCGTTAAGGGAAGGAAACACGTAGCGCAGTGTAAGCGGATTAGCTTTCAACAATGCTTGTACGGCTTGCTCGGGCCCTACGACATTTGAGACATCATCATAGGATAATTTACCAGTAATTACTGGTAAACTGGCGGATACAATGTCTCCCGTATGCATGTCAACTTTTACTGAATAGCCCTGTCCCTCAACCATAATCCCTTGGTGTACAGGGGAAAATAGAAACGTTTGCTTGCCTGCTTCTCTGTTATTCATTTGTGGTACCAGCTCCATTTGTGGCACCAGCTCCGTTACCTCTGCGTCTACAAACGGTTGCAGAAACACCACTGCTTTTTCCTCGGCAGCTGCCTCTGTAATCACTTTCTGCTTTGGTGGGTTTTCAACTACATGGAAGTACGTAATCTGATCATTTACTGTCCTCACTGAGAACTTTTTGTTTCCAACCACGGCATCATACTCCTTTTCCCCTTCGAGAACTGGCGCACCTTTGGTTATTTTAAACTCAATTCCTTCAGGCAATGGAATAAAAGTGGAGAGTGCGGTGGCTATCTCCTCATTTGTTTTGGCGAAGACCCGCTGGTTGCCAGGCGTTATCGGGATTGGTTTCCCGTACTTATTTTTCTTGGTCCATCCGGACTCTACCTCGGCTCCTGATCGTGCATCCAGATATCCGGAAAAATTCAGGCTGTAGACTGGGCGGAAGCCAGCGCTTATGTCTCTTGCTTTTTGCTCATAGCGAAGGTGGAGCATGTCTTCTAATTGTTTGCCGAATTCGTCTGGATTCTTAACCCCTGACGGAGCGGCGAATTTACTTGCGTCCATCTGCAATCCTGTTGTGTTTCCTGCGTTTATATAGTCTAGCTCGCCTACACCATTGATCGCTACTACGTAAAGATCGTCTTTTACCGGAATCTGATTCACAACCCGAACGAAACGCACATTTGCCACGGCCTCTGCACCCTCACCATCAACTGTTACCTCGTCTATTTGGTATTGCTTGATGGCGTCACCGATGAAATCCTTCAGAATACTCGGCGCTTTTTCTTTTCCCATCGCTTCCGTAGGAGGTGCAGTCGGTTTCTTTTTGGGAATGTCGTGTGCAGAGAAGAATAACAGCATACCGTTGTTTGCATCGATTTTGGCATCCGCATACAGGGATACTTCCGTCCGCTCCTTGTTGCTGAAGATGCGGAATTGGATGTGGAAGACATCTCGCTCCTGATTGTTACGCGAAATGGTTTTTTCCGCATTTTTTAATTCCGGGTAGTGTTTGTTCAGCCTGTCTACGGTTTTTTGGGCTAATTTGCTCAATTGGGGTTGTGTCGATTTGACTGCCGCGGCTTGTACAGTTACTTGTGGTTGCGCAACCCACAATGGGCTTGAGAAGAGCAAAACAGCAGCTCCTACTGTGATCATCAGCTTTTTGGTTGCGTATGGTTTCATTTTGAATTTCCTCCTGGCTTCCTCTTTTTTTACGTTCATAGCCCAATAGTCGGAAGCAAAAGGGAAATGTTACAAGGAAATCAAAATAAAAAAAGGCCAGTCAAGCCTTTGACAGGCCGCCTAGCCGTTGCGAGGTTTTGTGAGCGACATCCTTTACCCGTTCAATCAAATACTGGAGCCGTTCCTCCTTCAAATCATACGTAACAATTCCAATGCTTAACGCCCCGATTACCTTTTGGGTGTAATCAATCACCGGTGCTGCGACGGACGCCGTATTTTCCGTCCGTTCCGCAAAGCTGACCGCATGACCAGCTGCTCTGATCTCCTGGAGCTTCTCCATAAAAGCAGGCGCCTGCTCTTCACCCACGAGCTGGACTACCGTTTGTCTGGCTTCTTCCACAGGCATGTGTGCAAGCACGACTTTATTGGCCGCACCGATATGCATCGGAATCCGCAAGCCCAACTGGTCGTATATGCGAATATTGTGCTGACTGTCTACGCGATCGACGACAATGGATTCGAGTCCGCTAGGCTGACTGAAATAAACACTTTCGTTCACTTCTCTGGCGAGCTCCTCGATCATCGGCTTGATTACTTTGCGATAATCGATCCGATCGAGCACCCGCAAGCCGAACTCCATCCATTTAATCCCCAACGTATATTGCTTGGTCGCAGCATCCTGCTCTACCAGTCCATGCTTCATCAACGTGTACAACAGTCGATAAATGGTGCTGACCGGAAGCTGGCATTCCTTCGCTAAATCATTGATCGTCCACCATTTTCTATGCTCGTCCGACGAAAGTGCCGTTGCAATCGCCATCGCTCGATCAAACGATTGGATCACGGTCATCCCCCCTTTTCTCTCTATCTTCTCATATGAAACTATGTTAAACCATTTGCTCCAATTTTGTGAATCGCAAAAAAACTCCAGGTACGAATCACAGATTGACAGTCAGAAATCAGAATGTGTAAACTAATGAAGAACATTTCGAAATATGAATAATATTCTGTAATGTGGAAAAAGGGAGGCAACTATGTTCCAAGGCAGCCAATCCATGGTCAAAAAGATGAAAACCGTCATCATCAAGCATCCCCATCAAGCATTTATCAGTCAAGAACATCTCGATCAATCGTGGAAAACCTTCAACTATACAGACCGCCCTGACTGGGACACGGCTCTTCATGAGTACGCCAAATTCGAAGCGATCCTGCGCGAGCATGTGGAAAATGTCTTGCATTTGCCACAATCCGATAAGACCGGATTGGATTCCATTTACGCCCACGACCCGGTGAAATTCACTTCCAAAGGGGCGATCATTCTCAAATCTGGCAAGGAGCTCCGTCAGGGAGAAGCAGAAGTATACAAAGCCTTTTTAGAAGAAAACAATATTCCGATCCTGGGACAGCTCACAGGCGATGCCTTGTCAGATGGCGGCGATCTCGTGTGGCTGGATGAAAAAACGCTCGCGATCGGCCTTGGCTTCCGTACGAACGAAGCGGCTATCGCTCAAATTACGGAAATGGTCAAGGATTTTACGGATGAAATCATCGTCGTCCAGCTTCCGTATGATCGCGGTCCTTCGGAATGTCTGCATCTAATGTCGATTATCAGCATGGTCGATCATAATTTGGCAGTCGTCTACTCCAAGCTGATGCCTGTATTTTTCCGCCAACTGCTCATCGACAGAGGCATTCAGTTAATTGAGGTACCGGATCATGAGTACGATAATCTTGGCAGCAATGTTCTCGCCCTCGCGCCGCGTGTGTGCATGGTCGTGGCAGGCAACCCGATTACCAAGCAGCGCCTCCTCGACGCAGGTGCGACTGTGTACGAGTATGAGGGCGAGGAGATTTCTTACAAGGGAACAGGTGGGCCTACTTGCCTGACAAGCCCGGTGGAGAGAGTGTAACAAGTCGAAAAAGCACAGAAAAGACCACATTCCGTGGTCTTTTCGTTATTTCAGCACCGTTATTTGGTAATAGGTATCACGCCATCCAAAGGGAATCTTTCAAACTCCAGTCCGCTCATCTCTACCTTGTATATTTCCTGTTTGGGTACCTCGAAAGTAAGTGAAACGGTCTCCAGGTTCTCTGCGATAATAAAATCCTTGTAATACTGACCTTCTACACGCAGATTAATCTTCTCTGGTCCTTCGTTCGGGATGACGATGAAAAGCTTGCCTTTGTCGTAATACACCTTTTCGATGTTCAGCTTATTCTTTTTGCCAAATGAAATGCTTTGCGGGTACTTGGCATTCCGATCCAGCACGATGTTTTCTTTAATGGACTTATTCGCAGATACCTCGTCGAATCGAAGCTCGAGTTTTTCCGGTACGTCGTCAAAGAAGAGAGATGGGGAAAACTGCATGGTATACTTGTCGCTGCCTTGAACCCGGGTAGCATCGCCACCTCGAACCCGTTCCAGATTCTCATTGATTCGGTCATCTATTGCCGGATATTCCTTTCCCTTCCCATCTACCAGCTTCACATTCTCCAAGCGATACAGCTCGAATCCATCCTGCAAAGTAGCTTCCAGCTCCGCTTCCATCACAGTCGGAGAAGCTACTATCTGGTTTACTTTAAGCCTCGTCAACAGGCTGTCTGTTTCTAGCACAGCCTCTACTTCTGTGTCCGGTTCGATTACTTTTTCTGCTGCAGCGACGGACCTTGGTAGGGGCAGCAACAGCTCGGCTACCACTTCATCAGCTTCTTTCTTGCGCATATCTACAATTTGCACAGGCAGAACGGGCTTCGTCTGATTCATGATCTCTCGCATTTTTTTCTCGTCAATTCGGTAATTCGATTTGATGATAAGATAATGCACACCATCGATCAATTGAAAATCCTTACTTGTACCGCCAATTTCTCTCAGCTCCCCCAAATCTACACCAAGTCTCCCATAAAGCATATCGCTTCTTTTCGATTCGTCCGGAATCCGCGCAATCTCCTCCATTTTTTCACCGGAGATTAACAGCGTAAACGTAATCCGTCTGTGATCCACCATGGCATCCCTGATCTGATAAACAAAACCATCCTTCTCCAATTTCACCTCTGGCAGAATCGGATAACCGTTCTTCAAAGCATGCGTGAAACCTTCATCTGGCGTGATCCATTCAAATACTTCCTGGCCTCGCTCTGCACCAGTCAGTCCCCACAAGCTTCCATCAAAGGGCTGAGCAATCTGGAAGAAAAGGGTAGCAGCAACTGCCACTCCGGCTGCCCAAGAAGTTACTTGCCAGCGACGGCGACGCTTCTCACGCTGAATTTTTGTGAGTACTTCCTGCTCGAATTTTTCCAAATGAAACGGATATTTCTCACGAACGGATTGCTTTGCTGATTGACTCCATTCCCGCCACATGCGATCATCGCTCATCCTTTTACCTCCTTAGACATGGTCTTCTTCAATTGCTTTCTGGCTCGATGCAAACGCGTACGGACGACCTCCTGCGAAACCGAGAGAATCTCCGCTACTTCCGCAATCGACAGGTCTTCGTAATAGTGCAAGAGGATAACCTGCCTGTATTTCGGTGCAAGCGATTGAATGTATGTGACGATCTCTTCCCGCTTCACCCGGTTCAATATCTCTTCCTCTACCTGATTGTTTGCCTGCCGATCCATCAGGTCGCCCAGATGATCATCCATCGTCGGAAAAATGTTGCGGAACGACCAAGACCGAAAATGCTTTTTGCTTTCATTCATCGCGATCTTGTAGAGCCAATGCTTGATCTGTCCGTCCCCCCGGAACTGATCGAGATGCCGATATGCTTTGATAAACACGTTTTGGGTAATATCGTCCGCCAAGGCATGATTCTTTACCGTGAGACTCACCAGATGAAAAATCTTCTCCCCGTATTGCTGCATTAGCCATTTCAGTCTGGCTTCCCGTGTAACCTCCAGACTCGCTGGCATTGTTTCAACTTCGTTCAACCCGTTCACCTCATCCGTTGATTGCTTGCTATTAGGTATGATCCGTCTCACGGCAAAAAGGTGACAGAAAAAGCAAAAAGAAACCGCTGTGGCTTCCAAAAGGCTACTTCGCTGTTTGTTCTTCGCGCAATGCTTTGCTTTATAAAACATGCTGCATCCAAATATTCGGCTCGATATATACCACTTCGTCCTTTTCCACGTCAACTTGCACGGGAACTAATGCGTCTGGAATGATGTACGATCCGGACTCCGGGAATTTCATCCCTGTCCAGCTTTCCCAATCCTTCAGATTTCCTCTGATCAGCATGGATTCCGGCGCCACCTGCATGATTTTCGCTCCCAACTTCCAATGCGTGCGCACCCACGGATCAAAAGGAGCGTCATCGCTCGTTTTCCACTGAATGTACTTGTCCATTGGCGTGAGCGGGTACTTGTGCTTGAGCGATGGACGTACAGGTGCCACCAAGTGCACCAAGCCATTTTCCTTGGCGATATCCTTCATCGATGTAACCATCTGCTTGCTCAGACCGAGTCCGCGATACTGGGGATCGATGGAGATGGAGAGTGCCGATAACGCGTTTGGCTGTTTTTCTTGGCGGTAGTCTTCAATCCCTTGCAGAAAGACATCATCCCAGCCTTTTGGCAGCCCTTCTGCAGTGCCATCCCAATAAAAGGGAATCGCATTTCCTACAGCCATTACCTTGTCAGCCTCGTCCGTCAGCATGAATTGATAAGAAGAGAACCAGTCATACAGATGACCGTAATATTCGTTAGCCACTTCGTCATTCAGCATGAAGGCAGACCAGCTTGCTTCAATGAGTGCATCAGCTTGATCTTCTAGATCCGATCTTTGTGCGAAAGTGTAGATGTTGTATGACATGCTTGGAATCCTCCTACGAGCTCTGATGTGCCTATCTTCCCATCTATTCCCTATTCGTTTTTTTTCGACATTTTCCTCTTACGGTGTGTCACACAATCACTCCCACTCTCGTTACATGGTCAAACCAAACGAGGAGCTGATTGGCATGAAAGAAGTAACATGTGTGATTGTCGGAGGCGGGTACGCAGGTATCAACGCACTAAAAGCCGTTCGGGATACATGCAAAGGACGCCCGATCCGCTTCATCTTACTTGATAAAGAGCCTCATCACCTTCGCAAAGTCCTGTTGTTCAAACCAGCTGCTGCCAAAACAGACATCTCGATTCCGCTAAAAAATCTGTTTCCAGAGGGCGTCGAATTCGTGCAAGGTACAGTCACGTCGATCAAAGGGAAGGAGAAAACCCTCTTATTCCGGAACAAAAACGGCCAAGAACAACCGTTGCCCTACGACATTCTCATCCTGGCAGTAGGAAGCGTCATTCGCCAACCGGAACCAGAGCAAGGCGGCATTGCTTTGACGGGCGTCGAGGCGGCCGAGTCCATTCGGGATAAGTGGCTTGCCAACATGCGCCAAGCCGTCCATGAGAAACAGCCATCCGAACGAGAGCGATTGTTGACGATCGCCGTTGCGGGAGCGGGCATCAGCGGGATGGAGACTGCTGCAGAAATGGCTTTTGCCATGCGTGGGGAAGCGAAGAGCCTCGGCATCCATCCTGATGAAGTCAAAGTCTATCTCATCAACGCACAAAATCGTTTGTTTATGGAAGGGTCCGCCAAAATGGGGCGCAAGCTGGAGAGTGCACTCACGGATGGCGGCCTAACCATTCTGCATGGTCAAAAGGCACTTCATGAGCGGGACGGAATGCTGACGCTAGCCAGTGGTCGCACACTTGCTGTCGGGCTGTGCGTCTGGTCGCTTGGCTTGCAGCCTAATCCCGCATTGCGCAGCATGGGCGTGCCACTGACCACACACGGACAGGTGGTCGTCGATGAATCCTATCGTGTAGCGGGAACGCCGGGGGTGTACAGTATTGGCGATTGTGCACGCATCGTAGATCCAGCAAGCGGTCAAGCGGACACGATGACCTGCAAGGAAGCCTCCGGACAGGCGATACGTTTGGGAAAAATTGTGCTGGCTGACTTGGAAGGAACCCCTGCTCCCACACACAAAAGCTACATGGACATTTACTGCGTCGGGCTCGGCCCTGAACGCGGAATGGTTTGGACGAGAAAATGGGGACTCGATATCATTTTGACAGGGAAATTGGGGTGGAAATTTCGCGAGTTCACCTGGAATATTGCCAGCATGATAAAATAAGAAAAAAACAGGGACGCACGAAGACACAAGAGGAAGTGACACAGCCATGGAGGCTCTGTACAAACAATATAAGGGGCTCATGTTCCGCCTTGCCTATCAGATGCTTGGCTCGGCCACGGATGCGGAGGATATCGTGCAGGACGTATTCGTGAAGTCCCATGATGTCTCGCTGGAGCAGATGTCCGAACCGAAGGCCTACCTGTGCAAAATGACCACAAACCGCTGCCTCGATTTGTTAAAATCGGCCCGCAAAAAACGGGAGCTGTACACTGGACCATGGCTGCCAGAGCCCATCTCTACCCCTGATGCAGACAGCTATGATTCTGTCATTATCAAAGATTTGCTATCCTACGCAATGCTCGTCCTCTTGGAGCGGCTGTCTCCCGCAGAACGAGCGGTGTTCGTCCTGCGAGAAGCCTTTGACTTCCAATACGACGAGATTGCCGAGCTGGTTGGAAAAACCGAAGCGAATTGCCGCAAGATCGTTAGTCGGGCAAAAAAGAAAATGGGGATTGATCCTGCGGAACCTCATCTCCCCCCAGAAAAAGAGTTCGGCGAAGAATGGATCGGCCGTTTTCTGTCTGCGCTGGAGCACGGAAATGTTGAGACATTGCTCACGCTGCTTGCCACAGATGCGGTATTGCTCTCCGACGGCGGCGGCAAGGTCACCGCAGCTCTGCATCCGATCCTATCTGGCGAACGCGTGGCTTCCTTCTTGCTCGGTTTGATGCGCAGCTTCTCGAAGCGTCCAGATTTTTCTGTAGAGCTCGCACCTGTAAACAACCAGACCGGGTTTGTGATCAGACAGGACGGCAGAATCGACACCGTGGTGTTTTTGCATATCGAACATGGAGTCATTCGCAACCTCTACTTTGTCAGAAATCCTGATAAGCTAAGATTCATAGAGTCGTAGTCGGCTCCTAGCGTATCAAACGATTCTCACAAAAATCTCACAAGCAAAACCCTCTTTCCTATTTTAGTGAAAGAGGGTTTTGCTTTCGCGTCATGCGCGTTCTAAAAAAGTGTGGTCAAAATAAGATTTGAAATTCGGATACAAAAAGATCAGTGATTCTTTCAATTCGTTGCGTTCCGTATTTTCTTCATCCATCTCAAATAATATTTCATGATCAATTTCGTAGATGGCACACTTCTCTTCATCCGGGCTTTCTTGCAAATCGATACAGTATAGTTTGCCGTACTCCGTATCCCATGAAAAAGGAAGGTAGCCTAACTTGCAGAGCAATGGATTGTACATATCCCGAATACGATCAAATGGCTCATCAATCCCTTGTTCAGGAATGACGTCGAAATAATGATGATAGGTAGAAATGAAGGCTTTATACCACTCCGGAAATTTCAACCCAAATTCTTTTTCGAGCGCAGCCACATCCTCGTGACTTACGATAGAAGGAACCAGCTTCCATCTGGACCATTCGTCATCGACATCCGCTACCTTCATGGCATCAGGGACGTCTGGCCGCATCCATCTGCAAAAGCCTTCCTCTGTCACTTGGTTATATCGGGCATAGTAAGCTTCAAAACCATTCTTGATATACTCTTTTATATCCATATGTAAAGCCTCCGTTTTCCTATAGGAAGTCAGTTCCCCCATAATCGCTTCGTTTCCACGAGCACTTCATCCTGGAATTCCATTTTGTATATATCGGGCTTTGACGTCGTCAATAAAAAATCCAAGTCGTACTGCCTACATCCTTCCTACAAATATATTACAACAAAACCCCCTTTCCATTTTTACTAGAAAGGGGGCACTTTTAGATTTTGAACCGATGCACGATCTCTTCCATCGTTTGCGTCAAGCCGACATTTCTCTCTGAAATAGCTGCGACCTGTTGGTTGTTATCCGCAATAATGTGCGATTGCTCTGTGATCGCCTCCACACTGTGTGCACTTTTCTCCATGGAGTTCGTCACTTGCTCTACGACAGAAACCACACTGCTGATTGTGGAATTCAACTCTTCAAAAGAGGCATTGAATTCTGCCAGCAACGTATGGAAATGGTGTGCATCCAAATTGTACTTCTCCGATGTTTCCATCATGCTATCATAGTCAGGACTGACCTGCGTATCGATGAAATCCAATACGCTCGACGAATGAGTCGCCAGATTGTCTACGGATTCACGCGCGACTTGGATAATGCGTTGAATATCAATCACGACCTCAGACGATTGTGTCGCCAGTCTGCGTATCTCGTCCGCTACGACAGAGAAACCTCTACCGCTGTCTCCTGCACGTGCAGCTTCAATCGCCGCATTCAATGCCAACAGATTCGTCTGTTCAGAAATCGTGAGTATCGCCTCTGCCAACAGGTTGATTTTTTCCATCGATTCCTTCGAGTCGATGATCGCGATTTCCGTTTGCGCCTTTACATTCATATAGAGCTCTGTCGTCATTTTATCCGCAGCCAATGCATGTTCCCGCAAAGCAGTTGCCCGCGAGCTGACATCCTGCGCGGTCGCAGCCGCTTCTTCCGTTCTTTTCGTAATCGAGTGAATGACGTTCTGCATATCATTCAAGGTCGCATTCATCTCTTCTGTGGCCGCCATCGTCTCTTGCATATGTGCGAGCAAGATGCCCGTAGCCTCCGCGGTTCCACTGGACTGCTCGCTTACTTTGTTAGTAGATTGCTCGACGCTCTGCGCATTTTCAGCGACCGAGCGGGACACGGCTGCCAACTTGCTCACGACCTCGCTCAATTGCTCACGCATGACAATGATCGACTGTGCTGTCAATCCAATCTCATCCTGCGTGCCCTGCTCGTTCACCGCCATTCTTTCCCGCAAATCAAATTGAGCTGTCTGCGTAATGATCTCCCTCATTTGATCAATCGGGCGGGTAATCCAGCGACTCAGCAGGAAGGATAGAAGCAATGCTCCTGCCACGGAACAAACCAGCTTCCAGACAACGGACTCCAGATTTTCCGCCAGCTTCTGGTTCAGCCCTGTATTATCATACACAATCTTGATGACACGTGATCGGCTGAGATCTTTGGGATCTTTGCCCAGCTTGTACGGGACGAGGCGATAAGTGAGATCTTTCTCCTCAGTTTTTTCATGAAACTCTCTGATCTCTTGTGATTGGTATGCTTCCGTAAAAATCGGCAAGTGACTCTCGATCACTCGCAAAGCTTTCCCGTCGCTCCCTGTTCTCCCCAAAGCGTAACCATCGTGAGAAAAGACCAGAATGTCTTTTACCATGTCGTATTTCTCCGTGATCGCCTGCGATACAGCCAAGAAATTAAAGGTCTGGAAAAGAGCGCTGTCCTGCAAATTCACACTGACTTCAAACAGGTACTTCTGGTCAAACGTAGGGAGATAAGCGAACTTTTTGATTTGACCTGTATTGACGGAAACCTCCATGCCATCGGCAGAAAACTCATTTCCATCGATCCGCTTTTTCAACAGCTCCGTAAATGCCCCGGCATTGCTGAAATCCAGCCCAATATCAGTTTTGACGCTGGAATGAACGACCTTGATATTTCGGTCAATGATGAAAATATCCATCCCATACTGCTCACGCAGGGCTGCATAGTCCCACGTCTCCACCGCTGGATTTTGCCGATAATTGTTCGTTAACACTTGCAGTGTTTGCTGCATGCGGCTTTCCATGTCTTTCTCAAAAACGCCGTATGCCATATCCACATTCTTCACTGCATTCGTGACATGATCCTCTACCAGCTGGTACTGTACCGCTTGGTCAGAAATAATATTCGCCTTGAACTGAACATAGTCCGTAATAGACAACACAATGGCTACCAGCATCGTAAATAAAGAAATCATCAAGGTAAGCTTAGTACGAAAAGACATCCACATTCGTTTCATAAGTCTGCTCCAAGAAGTTTTATTTTTTTAACATAACTTAACATAATTTACCACATCTTAACTTGTCAATCCTTTCATGAATTTACTGTATTTTGGCAATATACACACTAGGATTTACCATTAACACCGTGCTTATAGTGTCAATGAACACCGTATGAACTTATGCCCAAACCGCACTACACCGCCATTTGTTATGTTAAAATCGGCTCGAACAAAGATATGCAAAACGTATGTAGGAGGACACCCACATGCAAAATCGTCAAAACGAAATTATTATTCCTGAAAATCCTGTTTCACACTTCCTGTTCACCAGCACCAAATCGGCTGCGATCTGGTTGATTATCAGACTGTATGTCGGCTATTCATGGATTACTGCCGGATGGAAAAAAGTCCAGTCCGATAGCTGGACCGGAGATGCGGCTGGCGGAGCGATTCAAGGGTTCGTAAAAGGCTCCTTGGCAAAAGCAGCCGAAGGAAAGGACGTAACGGGGTGGTACGCCTGGTTCCTGGAAAATATGGTATTGCCAAATGCCAAGGTGTTCGGCTTCCTCGTTGCTTGGGGTGAGGTACTCGTTGGACTCGGCTTGATCCTCGGTTGCCTGACAGGGATCGCAGCGTTTTTCGGCGGCTTGATGAACGTCAGCTTTCTGTTCGCAGGAACCGTCAGCACCAACCCACTCCTTTTTGTTTTTGCCACTTGGCTCGTTCTGGCTTGGAAGGTTGCTGGCTGGTATGGTCTTGATCGCTGGGCGCTTTCTTATCTCGGAACACCTTGGACGAGAAAATCGCGCGATGGTGTTTTGCCGATGAACAAGTAATCCTTACTTTAACTCCCTAATGACAAAGCCACCTTTTGCGGGTGGCTTTTGTTGTCCCTTCAAATCGATCGTTCATGAAGGAACGGACAAATTGTATGAATTTATTCCGACTTGTAACCATGATTTTTGGTGAATATTTATACATTATGTTGAATGACTGTCTGATTGCTGTGCATTATTCTTTTGAGGAACTATAAATTTTCTTATTTTTCAAATAATTTAACAGGAGGACTGTATGAACAAGTGGCTACTAGGCATTTCTACTGCTGTTTTGTTGTTTAGTCTCTCAGTCGGCTGTAGCTCGAAGCCCGCCGACAATATCCAATCCCCTCCAGCGGAAGTGACAGCAAAGCCTACTACCTCAGAGCCAATGGTCTTGCAATGGAGCATCACCGGGGAGCCGTCTACCATGGATGCCGGCATTGCAACAGATTCGACCTCGATGGACATGATCAATCTCACCTTCGAAGGACTGACCAGCGTCGACCGTCAAGGCCAGATGATCAACGCTATCGCGGAGAGCTATACGCATACTCCTGACTTCACTCATTTTACTTTTACCATTCGAAAGGACGCCAAATGGAGCAATGGCGATCCTGTTACCGCTCACGATTTTGAGTACGCCATCAAGCGCAATCTCGACCCCAAAACCGCTTCCGGCTACGCGTATCAGCTCTTCTATATCAAGGGTGGCGAGGATTATTACTCCGGAAAAGGCAAGCAAGAGGACGTCGGGGTAAAGGCAAAGGACGACTACACACTCGATTTCACCTTGCGCTCACCAACACCGTTCTTCCGCGAATTGACCTCATTCACTACCTACTACCCGCTTCATAAAAAGACCATCGAGAGCAATCCCCAGTGGGCAACAGAAGCCAAAACGATTGTCGGCAATGGCCCGTTTATCATGGATACGTGGGAGCACAAGTCCAAGCTCACCTTCAGCAAAAGCCCTACCTATTGGGACAACGCCAACGTCAAGCTAGACCAGATCCATATCGTCATCATCGAGGATAACAACACCGCCCTGTCCATGTTTGAAAATGGCGACCTGGATTGGGGAGGCTACCCTTCCTTTGGTTTGTCGCCGGATGCGGTCGGTCAGATCAAAGAAGAAGGCAAGCTGCTCGTCGCAGATAACCCCGGCACCAAGGCCGTCATCTTCAATACAGAGAAGCCCCCTTTTACCAACAAAAAAATTCGCCAGGCGTTTTCGTATTCGATCAACCGCCAGCAATTGGTGGATAACATCCTACAGACCGGTGTTCCGCCCGCTTATGGCTGGGTTCCCGTTTCCATGGGGTTGAATCCGGACGGCTACTTTAAAGAAGATGTGGCGAAGGCGAAGCAGCTTTTGGCAGAAGGCATGAAAGAGCTCGGGCTGACTCAATTCCCTAAAGTCACGTACTACTACGACACCGGAGAAACGGACAAGAAATTGGCTCAAGCACTCCAGGACGAGTGGAAGAAAACATTGGGCGTCGACATTGATATTCGCACCTCAGAATGGAAAGTGTTCAACGAGGATGTCCAAAATGGCAAATACGACTTCGGTATCTGGCTATGGGGAGCCGATTTCAACGACCCGATCAATTTCCTCGAAATGTACAAGGACTTGGGTGGCAACAACGTCGTTCGCTTCGACAACAAGGAATACCGCGATCTGCTCAATAAGAGCTACTATGAGACCGACGAGCAAAAGCGCAAGCAGCTGATGTTTGACGCCGAAAAAATTCTCATGGAAGAAATGCCGCTCGCACCGCTGCACTTCCGCGGCAATGCTTATGTGAAAAACGACAAGGTGAAGGACTTTGTAATCTTCCCTCTCGGCGGTTCCTACTTTAAATACGCCTATATTGAAAAATAATAGAGCGCGGGCATCCTCTCTATGCGAAACAGATAGAGAGAGATACCCGCGCTTCCATCATAAATACCGAGCGATAATCCGAACTAACTTTGCAGGGAACTCATGTAAATTGGTAATATCCAAAAATCTTTCATTCCCATAGATTTTACTTATGACATCCTTGTCTTGACCGATTGCGGCTGCAAGAAATGTGACTCCTTTTCGTTCATATTCCTGTATGGTCTGTTTCATATCTGTAACAGCGTAACTTCCGGTATAGTCATCCATTGCTTTCGGTTGTCCGTCACTTATGCTAATCAACAGTTTTGTCTTTTGGGGAGAAGCGGCTAATCGTTCCGCCATAATTCTAAGAGCCATTCCATCGCGATTATTACTTCTCGCATGAATTCTCATTAACCTGAAGCGGTCATTGGCATCCGCTTTATCGAAGTCGGCATAGGCAAAGATCGACATTTGCTCCAATCTGGAAACATCCGCCGTATCGCCGTAGATCAAAATAGGGATATGACACAGTTGACAATATTCATATACGGCGATCACTGCTCGTTTTGCTGCTTCTAATCTCCCGTAAGCCGACATAGATGCGGATTCATCAACCCTAAGACCAACCACAAGAGAAGGAGATTCCGTTGGAGGACGTTTCTTGGCAAAATACTTGTAATCCCTGTAAGCAACGCTGTCTGCCTGAAATTTGCTGCCATAGTAACGATTCCTCGCAAAGTCGGAAGAAATCTCATGTTTCAGATACGGAAGTGTCTTTCTGGCAATCTCTTGCACGATAGGCATGAGTCCCTGACAAAGCCGGACATATTCCTGTTGGTTTTCCTGATCATAGTCTGGACGGTGAACAATGAGCTTTACTTTTTTATGAATCGAATCGGAAATGACCTCTCTTGCATCTCGATTCAGCTTTTTACGAAAATCGCGTTCCTTTTGTTTCGCTTCCTCTGACATGGATTCAGGATTTGCCTGATGATAGTTGGGAGAGCCATCCTCACCCAAACCTGAACGTTCCATATGGGTAGAATCATCGGAGACACGGGAAGAGCTTTCGTCACTATCGGCAGATTTTTTCAATGCGATTCCTTTTTCCTCTCCATGGTTGTCTTTGCCAAAATCAGTGTCGTCTATATCTCCCCATGTCCTGATCTCTATGGCGTCGTCAGATTTTCGTTTTTTTTTAGTTCAATCTCGGCTTCTTCCAAGCTGGCAATCAAACCATGATTGATTAGTGCTTCTTCTAAAAGCTTTATTTCTTCCGAATCGGTTGTTATCTTGTAGATAACCTTATGATAAAGAGATTCTTTTGCGGAAGCTCCTCCAGCAATTGCATCTGCCCAGTAGAAAAAGGAACGCATTCCCGCCACGCCCTTGATCGCATTGGCCCGCGCTGTTCTGTCTAAAACCATAATCACGTCCGCTAAAATACCCAACACCTTTCCATCTTGAAAACCGGTTTTGGCCATCACACGTTCGATCATGATTTCTTTGGTCGGCAGGTCCATCTTTTCCGTATGCTGAACCCTGTCGCGCAGCGCTTCGTTTAACGGTCTGGTGCCCGCATAACTGCGGTTTGTTGTGATAACCGCGATGAAGTCTGGGTGCCTGCGTATGATCTCGGTGGGAAGATTGATGCTGCCATCCAGCTCCAAAGCAGAGTTTAAGGCCATTAACACCGCAGCATCACGAATAACGTTTGGTTCTTGGATTTCCAGAAGATAACCCTTTTGATAGGCTCTGACGATTTCGGAAGGGTAAAACCGGTACTCAATCGCTTCGCCATCAGTGTTTTCCGCTGCACGCTTCAGTAATTGCTTCATCTTTAAGGCAGCCTGTTCCTGTGTAATCCCCAGTGCGTCCATCAAAATTTCAGATATGCTTTGAAACCCATCGCTCTCATATATTACTTTCCATACCGTTTGCTCGGCAGGCTCCATTTTCTCTAGACGTTCAGAAGAAATGACCGGCAAAATAGCGCCGATAATATCGGATTTATCCATATCAGCAAAACAAGTCACTTTCGTATACGGCAGCCCGAAATTAGCCGATAATGCTTTGGCTAGTTGTGTTTTACCAGAACCGGCGTCACCTTCTAACAGTATATTGGCAATTTTCATTTCCCCGCGATGCCAGTTGCGTTTGATTTCTTTACAAATGCGCTGTTCTTCTTCACTGACCTGATGCGTGGAAGGCTTTTTCCACACAAGCTTTTTTTCTGCATCCGTCAGCTGTCTTTCGGGTGACAAAGCATATTTTTCATTTTCAGTCATCACATTTCTACTCCCCTCATAGCGCCGGTCCACTCTGATCTTTGCCCTTTTTCTCAAGAAGAAGAGGAAGCAGCAAAGACGCACCAATTATAATCAACACACCGCTCACCACATATACCGCAACTAGCGAGAACGTATCCTTCAGATAGCCGGATATAAACATGCCAATCACCATCATCCCCATAAAAACAGGCGTGATCGTACCAGATACGCGGCCCATAAATGCCCCTTCTGTGTTACGTACAAGTAGCGTCTGGATTCCGCTTTGAATACAAGGGAAAAAGAAACCGCTGATCACTAATAGAGCAATGGTTAGCCAAATCATTGCAGATGCGCCTATTCCCATCGTACAAACGGCCGTGACAAGCAAGCCTACCATGAGCAACATCTGTGGCCTTATCTTTTTCGCTATCCCGATAATGATAGCTCCTCCTGCCAACATGGCTGCCCCATTGGCCATAACCAACCATTGCAGAAATTGTTTGTCCTGCCCCAAATTCTCGATGACAAGGAAGATCTGAAGCGGCTGTGTCAGACCTGACGCCAATCCGACAGCTGAAAAAGTCAAACAGAGAGTTCGTAAGGATTGATTGGTCCCGATATAGCGCAGTCCGGCCTTCAATTCCTTTATGAAGCCGCCGGCATCGTCAGACTTCGGTTCCTCCACGTCACGGGGAAGCGTCACTAATATGAGGGAAGACCCTAGGAACAGAACGGCAGTCAGAATCAGAGAGACTGTAATTCCAAACTGGATGAAAATAAACGTGCCGATGACCGGACCTAAAACCATAAAAATAGCGACAAGCGTTTGGGACATTGCCATTGCGCCCTGCAGTTGTTCAGCTGGCACATGACGCTTGTACAGTTTCATGGCCGAGGGTTGAGAAAATTGAGACAGGCTGGCAGAAATAAAGGTTCCGATGAGAAGGGCCACCCATCCCCCATTCATGAGTACAAGCAGCACAGCCCCGACGGACACGGCAGACAACAGATCGCTCCAAACCATTGTCCGCTTCGGCCGCCATCGGTCGGCAAAGGTTCCGCCAATAAGGCCGAATAGAAAAATGGGTGCGAATTCTACAACCGAAATCAGTGATACATAAACCGGATTATTATTCGTCCATTCGCTAACGAAAAGAAGAACGGCATAATTCCGAATCCAAATCCCCAAATGCAGCAGCACGCGGGAGAGGACAATCGTTCGAACATAAACATTGGAAAACATTTCAATACCCCATATCCTTTACTAGTTTTGATAATGTGCGCAGACGTTCGCTGATCATCTCATCGTCGTTGCTCAGAGCTTGGCTGAACAGCTTAATGTCTTCATGAAGACCCTCATTGTCCGTACATATCGCCACGTTCATGGCATCCCCTTGCAGGGCAACCCGGTCGATGACGGGCTCCTGCGGGTCATAATAATGCTCATATCTGTATGCGTCGCGAAAATGGGCCAAAGACCTACAAATCAGTATGGCCATATCAAGAACGCGATGGAGAGGCAGTTCCTCCGATTGTTTTGACCATTCTTCTCCCGTGTGTCTCCATACCTTGGCGGATAAATCGACCTTTCTTCTGGAGCTGCCCTCTGCCACTCCCAGGGAAAGTGCTTTCGCATCTGTATTCCTGGCAAATCGGCCATCAACACGCTCATAGTTATCCGACACGACAACAGGCTTATGGTTCAAGTTAGTAGGTATTTTCATTTTCTTTCCCTCTTTTCGTTTGATTATTGCTCTTTCTTTTTTTCCTGGTTGTATCCGCGCTCTCCGTACTCATTCCATTCCCGTTGAAGCTGCTTGTTTATATGCGAACCCATTTTGAGACTGAACAACTTTCCGTTCATCGTCTTGAGGTTGCGGGTGGCGCTGATCCAGATTTTTTGGTTTTGGTTGTTTTTGATCTGATACACCCCTGCCTGCGTTTCCGATTCTTTATACAGTTGTTTCAGTTCTTCTCGATTCATCGTTTCTCCCTCACTTTTCAATGACCAAAATTAATAAACGAAATGAGTTTTTGTTTGTTATTTAATAAACATAATGATTCATTGTCTTGTATTTGTCAAGCAAACAAAAAAACACCGGAACATGTCCGGTGCCTAATTTCGGTCGGGTTACAACGAGTACAAGGCAAAAAACCTCCAACAAACAATAAAGAGAAATGTCTACGCTTATGCTTGTTAGCTGGATGAAAAGCGGTACGTATGGTACGGCGTATTGCACGGTTGACCCTTGGACAATTCAAACTGTCCTTCTGTCAGATTCATCACGATGGAAAATAACGTGCGACCGACCAGCTCTTCTGCTCCAGTCGACTCCGCGTCCCCATGTCGGCATATGGCTTCTGGAAAGCTCATATGGTCACGAAAGATCGCCTTGATGTGGTCAGCTTCGATCTGTCCTTGCGCTGCCGCCAATAGCTTCATGGCCCGCCCCATGCGCAGATGCGTATCGGCTTCCCCCATTTTCGCTTGATCATCTACAGCTATACGGGACCCGACAAAGTGATTGGCATGCGCGATATACCCTGCCATTGGATAGAGAACTTCGTGCGCTCTTGAAGTCGCTTCCACATCCACCGTCTCTCCTTCCCGATGCGCAAGCAAATAATTGGCTGAAGTGCCGCGTGGTAGACGGGTTATTTGTCGGATGGCTTGTGAGAGCGTCCCACTATTCAAGATTCCCCGCAATACGATATGGATAGGAACTCCGACGGTTCGCTCCGATATTCGCAAAAAATTCAGACAAACACCCATACCTTTGTCGTTCATTCCGATTTTACCTACGATCCCCGCTTCGGTAATCATCAAAATGGTTGGACGTGGCTGTTGCTCGATCTCCAGTACAACAAGCCCCTTTTCCATGAGGTGTATCCAATCCCAGTTTTGCCCGATGATGGTCTCTTGGTTTTTCGTTGCAGGAGGGACGGCCGCCACACTCGTACACCCATCTGTTTTCCCAAATGGATCGCCTAAGTTGGTCATGATTTCACTGCGAACATTAAGCGTCACAATATCAAGCAGATCCCGCTCCGCCCCTTCGCTAATTCCTCTGATTTCCTCCATAATCTCTTGGTCATACTGCTCGATCCAAGGGATGAACTGAGTGGCATATTCGGTTGCGTCCTTCCAGCGAAGACCTGCTCCCTCGTAAAAGGTCCGTTCGTACGCTTCGAGATTGATCCATATTTGCTCTTTGGTGAGTTGGCCCATTTGTTGGCCCCGTTCCCGCGCTGTCCCCCTGATCCGATAAACAGGAAACCGTTCCATCGTAAGCGACTCCCCTTTTATAGCGTTTTCTCCATATAATAGCGATCGTTTCCACTACCATATTCCGCAATCCGTGTCTCGATAACCGCAAAGCCTGCTTTTTGATAGAGTCCAACTGCTCCAGTATTATCAGGACTTACGGTCAGGCAAATCTGACGAAACCCATCCTCACGCAGCTGCTCCAGCAATCGGTTCAAGAAAGAGAATCCATACCCCATCCCTTTACGATCTGCACGGATGTAATACCCGTACATGTAGCACTTATCCGGTTGACGAAAATCCCTTATGAGCTGGCATACCCCAACAGGATGCGCTTCCTCTGTTTCCATGAAAAGTGCAACGCAGCCATGTCTCGCGAGTGGTACGAGCACCCATTCGTCAATCGCTCCATGTGGGCCAAAAGCCTCCTGCTCCATTGCCTTGATCATCTGAAGCTGGCTCTCTGTCAATGCCTCGACAATTTCTATGCGCGTATTTTGCATTCAGTCCTCTCCCTATACGGGCTGCCGCTTCGCTCCGATGACCTGCTCTGACTTAACCGTGATGTCGGCAAGCACCGCTTCATCTAGCTCTACACCTAACCCTGGCTGATCTGACACGACAATTTGGCTCCCGTGAATCGCAAGCTGAGCCACATCCCGTGAAATGATCGTAGGTCCTGCCAGCTCGTTGGAAATGAT
The DNA here is from genome assembly GCF_900637055.1 of Brevibacillus brevis. Taxonomy (NCBI): domain Bacteria; kingdom Bacillati; phylum Bacillota; class Bacilli; order Caryophanales; family Paenibacillaceae; genus Brevibacillus; species Brevibacillus brevis. The sequence continues at coordinate 612,062 of NZ_LR134338.1, read as the reverse complement.
GTTTTTCTTCGCCAGTGACAAATGAGCACCAGCTGCACTGCCAATCGAGGACTCCAGCATCGAACCGATCTGACACTCCATCCCTGCCATTTCCGCCTGATTCACCAATTTGAGAGCGGGATAAATCCCTCCACTTTTCATCAGTTTGATGTTTACTTTATCTGCAGCTCTTTTCGCGATGACTTCCCGCATTTCCTTCATCCCGTGCAGTCCCTCGTCTACCATAATTGGAATCGTCGTTTGCCTGCGAATTTCCGCCAGAGCATCAAGATCATCTGCCAAGACAGGCTGCTCCATCCAATCAATGTGACAATCCTCGATCTGTCTCAAAACAAGCAAGGAGTTTGCACGGTTCTCCCACCCTTGGTTGGCGTCCACCCGCAGCCCTACGTCAGGGCCAACTGCCTGCCGAACAGCCCGGATTCGCTGGATATCTGTCCGAAGATCGGCTCCCACCTTTATTTTGATCGAGTCATACCCAGCTGCCACTGCTTGCCTAGCTTCGGCTGCCATGACCTCTGGCTCTAAAATACTTAACACATAGGGGAAGGAAAGCGTCGTGTGATATTTTCCGCCCAAGAAATGATAAACAGGTTGACCAGCCGCCTTGCCCATCAGATCATAGCAAGCGATATCGATGGCGGCTTTTGCTGCTGGGGCTCCCCAAACAGCCTGGTTCATCTTCTCGTGAATTCTCTCGATATCAAACGGATTCTCTCCGATCACAACAGGCGCCAGGTTTTGAACGAGCATCGTATAAGTAGACTCCCATGTCTCTCCGGTGACATTTTGATCTGGTACCGCTTCGCCTAGTCCGACCAAGCCATTGTCTGTCTCCACTTTTACAATAATGGACGGCATATCCGCATAAGAGGCGTACGCGATAATAAATGGGCGTTTTAGCGGCAACCTTATGGCATGAACCCATACAGACTTTATTTTCATACTCGACTACCCTCCGCAGCTGCTACTCGTGGTATGATTCGATAAAAAAGGGACATGGCTGTTACAGAGCCGTCTTCGCCTTTCACAAACCCAACTGTAAACTCGCTCCCCTCTCTATCGATGAGAAATTGATGCTCTCCAATGGGTCGCAATAGATAGTTCAGTTGTTTTCCACCAAACGCATTCGACGTCTTATCTATCATCATCAGGACATCCTCTACCACATATACGATGATATCCATTCCTTCCCCACTCACGTACCGACCGACATACTCTCCTAATTGGGCAGCAGGGACACTGTATGTCTCGAATTGGTACTGCGGCGTATTCAATGGACGCCCTTCTATGGCATGGAATGCTGTCAGTGTGGCTTTTTCGACTGGGCTTCCGATCAAATTGGCTAAAGCCATGGATGTAATGCCCCGCTCCGGAACAATCGCTAACTGGGCGGCGACACCTTTGATCGCTCCACCGTGCTTGATCAAGGTACCCCCATAGTAGTCGGGTTGAATGAATAAGCCATATCCGTAATACCTGCTGTAGCTGTTCTTGACATGCGGATGGATCATTTGTTTGACGCTCTCCTCGGATAAAATCCGTTCCTTGCCCACGCATCCGCCCGTACGGAAAATTTCAGCGTAGTTCAACATGTCATGCACTGTTGAATTCAAATGCCCCGATGCCGCTACGAGTAGCCCATCCTCCCAATTTGGATCAGGGTAAATCTCAGATACGCCATTGCTCTCTTTTGAATGATAGATGGTCGTTACATCCGGCAGGTGTGGCAGATCGCTCAGAAGAAAGGTGCTGCTCTTCATGTCTGCTGGTTCCAAAATATGCTCTTTGACATAAACGTCATACGACTTCCCACTTACTCTGGCTATGATCGCTCCCAGAAGAGAATAGCAATCATTCGAATAGCTGAACAATTGTCCTGGAGAGCCCACCAGCTCATATTCCGCCAGGGCAAGAGCTTCCATCAGCTCTTCGAACGTGTAGATTGGTTTCTGGTACTCCTTTTTCAAATAACGGTGTAGCGGGTTATCCTCGTCAGCCATGTCTTCGAGCATGGAGTTGCGAATCGCCAGGTTATCAATAGGCAGCGGCGGCATACCCGTCGTATGCGTCATAAAATGGTGGATCGTCATCTGCTCCGTTTTTTGACGATCCGGGGTACGGAACTCAGGGAGGTATTTGATCACCGGATCATGAACAGAGAGCTTCTTCGCTTCCTGTAGCTGCATGATCGCCATGCATGTAAAGGACTTCGTAACGGAGGCCAATCCCATCACGGTATCAGGAGTGATTTCGAGTTGCTTTTCACGATCACGATAGCCAAAACTTTTGCGAAACAGGCTCTTCCCATTCAGATTCACACCCATGACGAAGCCTGGAACTCTGGCTTCCTTCATTTCTCTTTCAACCAGTTCTTCCCACTCTACTAACCAGCCTTGCTGTCTCATTTCTTCCACCTCTTTCGAATGTTGTAATGCCAGACCTACTCCTACTCGTTCACCCACATGTCCTGAATAATCAAGGATGCTAATGGATTTGGCTTGACGCCTTGAATCCGGTTACTGACAACCACGAATGTTTTTGCGGAATAGAGCGGAATCCAATAGGCCTGTTCCACGATTCTTTTTTGAATGTCCGCAAAAACCTGCTGCCGCAGCGCTTGGTCTGTTGTCGTTCGTCCTTTATCTAGCAGGCTATCGAGCTGTTGATCACTGAGGCGAAAGAAATTCAATCCCCCGATCTGACTCGAATGCAGTAACAAGTGCAAAATATCTGGATCGACGCTGCCATGACTCGTTGAGAACAAATCGAACTCGCCCTTCAGTGCCTGTTCAAGAGCTGTCGCTGATTCATACTTTTGGATATGCAATTCGACACCAATCTCTTTGAACATGCTTTGCACCAGCTGATGTCCGGGATTTGTATCTTCGATGAGCATCGTCAGGCTGAGCGTTTTCCCATCCTTTTCCCTTATCCCTTGCGCGTTTGTCTTCCATCCTGCCTCTTCCAGCAGTTGTCTGGCTTGATCAGCATTGTACTTGTAGCCGTACTGCTCTACTGCCGCATCGTATCCGATCATCGTTGGTGGGATCGGTCCGTAGACAGGCACCCCCTCTCCTTGCAGATCCGCTATGATCAATGCGTCTTTGTTGATCGCCAGGTTCAGTGCCTTTCTCACGCGGACATCCTGCAAGATTTCATTTTCGAGATTCATCCCAATAAAATTCTCTGTAGGCTGCATCCCTTCCAACAGCGTAAAATCTTTGTGATCCTTGTATTTCTTCGCGTCTTTCGGGGGTACAGTGGCAATATCAATCGTCCCACTGTCGAGAGCAGCTATCATGGTCTGGTTGTCTTGAATAAATTTCAGAACGAACTTGTCGGGTCTTACAGGTCCTTGATTCAGAGCAAAAGGAGCTGCCCACTTATACTCGTCGTTTCGTACCAGTGTGATCGATTCGCCTGTTTTCCAGCTCTCGAATTTCCACGGACCTACCCCGACAGGATTGCGCCCCAGCTCATTTCCGTATTTGTTTCGTGCCTCTATGGAAATGGGTTGCTGGTAGCCGCCATATGATAAGTTAGAAAGTAACGAAGCGGAGGGCTCATCCAAATGAAAGATCAGTGTGGAATCATCAGGAGCTGAAATGGATTTGATCGAAGATACGTCCGGTCCCGTAACCGGTGAGGCTGTTTTCGGATCGAGTGCACGTTCATAGCTTTGCTTAAAAACTTTCGCAGTGAGCGGTGTTCCATCATGGAACTTCACGCCAGGGCGTATCTTGAACGTCATGGTCTTGCCGTCTTCCGAGATCGTGTACGATTCAGCCAGATGCGGCTTCAACTCAAACGTAAAGGGATCGAGGATCAGCAGAGCTCCCCCCAATAGGCCCCCAACAAAATTTCCCGCTGGCAACGACGTCTTTTGCGGGTCCAGCGTATCTGGCTCCATCTGGTAGCCCATGGTGATCGTCCCACCCTTTTTGGGCTGGGAGTTTTTTGCTGGTTGATTTGCTTGCTTCCCGTCTGTAGCCGGAGTGGGAGCAGAGCTGCAGCCAACGATGGAAAAGACGAGTACACACATGAGTAAAACGCTGCGTATTTGGACTTTTGACCGTTCTGATAGCATGTCGCGCCCTCCATTTTTCGAGTCATTTCCATTCGAAGCCTTCTTGCGTCGGTATATAGTCGCTAATTAGATCGGATTGCTTCTGAGATGAGGGATGTGGGGGTCCCGGACTTCCTTCACAAACGGAAAAACCGGGACAGGTAGATGTTACATGAGGAGAATCATGGATGATTAAGGCGATACACAGCCCGCGGGCGTCCTTGCTGATATGGCTGCTCTTCTCCTACGACCTCTACGACCTGATGCTCGATCAGCTTTTTCAAGGTTCTTTCTGAGCTGCGGCGACTGATTTGGAGGTACTCGGCTAAATCGGAAGCTGTAAAGCGGTTATCGCGGCGAAGCTTGACAAACTGCATAATTTTCGTGATCGTAGCGACACTTGCGCCAGTCTTCTCCGCGATCTCCAGCACTTCCTTGTTCTCGCTTTTTAAATGGAACGTCTTCGATTCGGTATTCAACGGACCAATCACTTCTTTTTCATCCGTTACCAGATACGCACTGCTTTCCTTTGTTTTCTGGGCATGATAAATCGCAATGCGTGCGTTGGCTTCGGCCTCTTTCGCGGTTAGGCCAAAACCAAATCCGATGGCAACCGTCACTTTGGCAAGCAGATCGACATTGCCCAATACTTGCATGAGCTTCCCGGATTCAATCATTTGCTCGATGCTGCCTCTCGTGCCATAGATGATGAATTGATCCATTCCCAATTTTTGAATGGAAGCGTCCGTCTCTTTGACGAGCTCCAGCAGCTCTTGCAGCAAAATAATCGTCGCATCCTGCCATTGTGTTTCTACTGGCGGACCATCATTTTGCTGGATCGCTGCAATTCCCACAGCTATCTGCGAATTTTTGCTAATTTTCAATTGACCATAAGCAACGGCTTGATTGACGGCATCGCGAATATTTTTATCTGGACAGACGAGCGATGCGGAAGGGATGTTCAGCTCACGTAATCGACTGTATACGTAGTCAACGCCAGTCAAAGCAAAATGGCTCTGATTCCGTTCCCAGCGCTCCTTGTGGAACTGGATAATCTCCTCCACGTCAAATGTCGTCCCGCCTTCTTCAATAATCTCACTGTAGTCTTTTACATACCAAGGCGTAGAAGTTATGCCCAATTCTTCAGCAACCTTCTCAATATACTCCGCTTTTGGCAGATCTATCGAGATGCGGTCCAGTCCTCCTGGAACGTTCAGCAAGGTATGAAACAAAGAGAGGGAAATGGTATATTCATCGAGCGGAATGTACACCGCAGGCAGCTTCTTTTGCTCTACCTTTTCCTTGGAAAAAAAATAAGGAAGTGGGCCAGCAAAAAGCAGCACATCGCAGTCATGGATTTGATCAAGCAACGCAGCGCTCTCTTTGGGGTTCTGGTAGGTATACGAAGTCAGTTGGATGTAATCAATGGATTGGGTATGCTTCAAGATTCTTGGCAAAAATTCTTCCGAAGAGATTATCGCTATCGTAATGGTCAATGTTCCACTCCCTCATCTCTCTATGATTTCCACACGTCCTTGAACACGCGGATGAAGTTTTTGCCCAAAATACGCTCTATCGCTTCATCCTTGTACCCTCTTTTGGCTAGGGCACGCACAAGCTCCGGAACCTGGGTATGTCCTTTTACGATATCAAACTCTTTGCGTCCTGCTTGGATAGGCATATCTGGAGAATCGTATTTCATAAATGGCTCGATGATGTCCAGACCCAGTCCCACGTGTTCAACCCCAACCAGCTTCACGACGTGATCGACGTGGTTGATCATGTGCTCAATATCAGCCTGGTCGTCTGTGTCCGCTACGAACAGATTGACGCCATTGATGCCGATTACGCCGTTCGTGAATGCGATCGCTCTGATTTGCTCATCCGTCAGATTGCGCATGGAGCTTGCTAGTGCCCGACAATTGGAATGGGAAGCGATGATGGGCTTACGAGCTACCTCGATCAGATCCCAGAAGCCTTCGTCATTCAGATGGCTGACATCAATGATGATCCCCATCGCTTCTGCCTCTTCGACGACTCGGATGCCGAACTCGGTGAGCCCGCCCTTGCGTCCTTCCCGTACCGGACTAAAATGACTGCCATCTCCAACGAAGTTCCGCCTGCTCCACACGAGACCCAAAAGGCGCACGCCCAGCTCGTAAAAAACACGAAGCATGCTCAGATCATTATATAACGGTTCCGCGCCTTCCAGAGAGAGCACAAAACCAATTTTCCCCATTCGCTTCGCGGTCTCGATGTCGCTCACACTTTTGCAAACCATGATTTTATCAGGTGATTCATCTGCCTCCGCATGTAGCGCGCTGATTTGTTGCAGAGCTTTTCTCAAGCCCATCTCCGGCAGGAATTTGTTGTCGATATAAATCGCTGCGACAACCGTCTGTACCCCGCCCGCTACGAAATCGGGCAAGTAATCCGTTTCAATAACTTTTCGCCTGCCATGCTCCCGTTGAATAGCAACATCCAGCAAAAGGTCAAAATGCGCGTCGATTCCATGTGTCATGCCTTATGCTCCTCCTGTTATTTCAGGTTTTCCGGGTTAAGTGGTGCAAGCTCCGGCAAAAGAAAGCGTCCGTCTTTGCGAATCAAGTGGTCATCGAACCAAATCTCACCGCCACCGTACTCCGGGCGTTGAATCATGACCATGTCCCAATGGATATTCGACTTGTTACCGTTGGATGCCTCGTCATAGCATCGTCCCGGGGTAAAGTGGAAACTGCCGTCGATTTTTTCATCGAATAAAATATCCTGCATAGGCTCCCGAATGAGCGGGTGGACTCCCAAAGCAAACTCCCCAATGTACCGGGCACCTTCATCCGTATCCAAAATGTTGTTCAAGCGCTCCGTGTCATTGGCTGTGGCGTTAACGATCTTCCCCTCCACAAACTCCAGCCGTACTTTTTCAAAGGTAAAGCCTTGATAAGGCGAGGGCGTGTTAAACGATATGACACCGTTCACCGAATCGCGAACAGGGGCCGTAAATACTTCACCGTCTGGTATGTTATAGTGCCCCGGACATGGAATCGCTGGAATGCCTTTGATAGAGAAGGTCAGCTCTGTGCCAGGTCCGGTGATTTTCACGCGGTCAGTTCGCTCCATCAGATCCTTGAGCGGCTGCATGGCTTTTGCCATTTTGACATAATCCATCGTGCATACATCGAAGTAAAACTGTTCGAACGCTTCTGTACTCTTGTTCGCCAGCTGCGCCATGGAAGGCGTCGGATAACGGAGATAGACCCATTTCTTTTTGAGACGCACGATGCTTACTTCTTTTAAAAAGGACATAGCCAGCTTCATCTGCTCATCAGGGACATCAGACACTTCATTGATGTTCAGCCCACCCTCGATAATGATGCACGCTTGCATTTTTTCCATTCGTTCTTTGTCCATCTCTGCCCCTAAACGGAATTGCTCCTCTGTTCCCGCTAGCAATAACTGACGGCTAATCGAGGATTCACGCAGGTTCACAAAAGAATGTCCGCCTGCTCGCGAAACTGCTTTGACAAGCTCCTTTATCAGAGCGGCGTCCACCTCCATCGCTTCGATTAGCACGTTATCTCCCGGCTGAACATTCGTAGAGTAATTCACCAAAACATTCGCCAGCTTCGTAAGACGTGGGTCCAACATCTATCTATCACTCCTGCTCCCTTATTTTTCATAGAGATGACACGCAACCAGTCTGCCATCTGTTTCTGTAAATGGAGGGGCTTCTGTCTTGCACACGTCCATGCATGCCCAACAACGCGGATGAAACTTGCAGCCCTGCGGCGGATTGGACGGAGACGGCAGATCCCCTGTTAAAATGATTCGCTCTTTTTTCTCGTCAGGATCCGTGATGGGAATGGCAGAGAGAAGCGACTGTGTGTAGGGATGCAGCGGACGTTGAAACAGCTCTTCTTTTTTCGCCAGCTCAATCACTTCTCCCAAGTACATCACCGCTACTCGATCCGCGATATGCTCGACGACACTCAAGTCATGCGAGATAAAAAGATACGTGAGCGAAAGCTGCTCCTGCAAATCCTGAAGCAAATTGAGAATTTGCGATTGGATCGATACATCCAGAGCGGACACAGGCTCGTCAGCTATGATGAGCTTTGGCCTGAGCATCAAGGCGCGAGCGATCCCGATTCTTTGCCTTTGTCCTCCGGAAAACTCATGCGCGTATCGCGACAAATGACTTTTGTTCAAACCGACGATCTCCATCGTCTCTTCGATCATGGCTGCTCGCTCGCGCTTTGGGATACCATGGGCTATCAATGGCTCTGACAAAATGTGCTGGATCGTCAGCTTTGGATTGAGGGTATCAAATGGATTTTGAAACACCATTTGCATGTCGCGCCGCAGCTTCTGCATGTCTGCCTTCTGTAAGCTGCGGATATTTTGACCCTCGAAAACAATCTCGCCGTCTGTCGGCTCGATCAAGCGCAAAATGCATCTGCCCAGTGTCGACTTGCCACAGCCTGATTCTCCCACGATTCCCAGCGTTTCACCTGCGTTGACACTCACGTTCACTCCATGGACGGCTTGCACGTAACTCGGCTGCTGAAACCATCCTTTGCGGACAAGGAACTTCTTATTCAGGTTCTTCACTTGCAAAAGAGGCGTCTTCATCCATTCACCGCCGTGCTTTCCCTGTTCTCTCGATACAGCCAACAGCGGCACTCCGACTGTTGATCCACATCCAGCAACGGGGGATTTTGTTCCAAACAGACAGGCATCGCCTTCTCGCATCGCGGAGCAAAACGGCATCCCTTCGGATAATCATCGGGGGTCGGCACACTTCCCGCGATACTGTGCAATCTCTTCTGGCCTTTGGCATTATGTGGCGTTGATTGGATCAAGCCCATGGTGTACGGATGCTTGGGGCTGCGCAGCAGTGTGCGAACATCAGCCGCTTCAATGACCTGCCCGGCATACATCACCAGTACCCGGTCACATGTCTCAGCGACGACCCCCAAATCATGCGTGATCATGATGAGTGACATGCCCAGCTCTCTTTGAATTTTTTTCATGACGGCCAATATTTGCGCCTGGATCGTTACGTCTAGTGCAGTCGTTGGTTCGTCCGCTATCAACAGCTTTGGATGGCAGGCTATCGCCATCGCGATCATCACGCGCTGCCGCATCCCCCCTGACAGACGATGCGGGTACTCGTGATAGATTTCATTGGCACGTGAAATGCCTACCTGCGTCAACAGCTCGAGCACTCTTTGTCTCGATTGGTCTCGGTTCATGCCCTCATGCTTTTCCAGTCCTTCGCTCAATTGCTTGCCGATAGTCAGTACGGGATTCAGCGAAGTCATCGGCTCCTGAAAGATCATAGCAATCTCTTTTCCCCTGATCTTCTGCATCTCTTTTTCGCTATAGCGCAAGAGATCGGCTCCGTTCAGTTGAATACGGCCTGCAATGCTTCCGTTTTTACTGAGCAAGCGCATCATGGATAGGGAGGCAACGCTTTTTCCACATCCTGATTCTCCGACGATCCCGACCGATTCACCTTTTTTCACCTGCAAGCAAAGATTGTCTACAACCCTGAAAGCCTTTTCATTTTTCGAAAACGTGGTAGTCAATCCTGTCACTTCCAACACGTTTGTCACGTTACTCACTCCTTTTTCGGGAATGGAAGCTCGTAAACTATGATTTGGGATCAAAGATATCGCGCAAAGCATCCCCGAGCAGATACACCGTAAAGACGACTGCCGTAATCGCAAGACCAGGAAAAGTAGCGAGCCACCAAGCTTCTCGCAAGTAATTTTTCCCTTCATTCAGCATCGTTCCCCACTCCGGTGTAGGAGGCTGGGCACCCAAACCGATGAAGCCCAGTGCCGAGGTACCTAAAATGGCACCGCCAATAAACATGGTCGTATAGACGATCAGCACGTTGGAGATGTTTGGAATGAACTGGCGCGTAATGATCCACCAATTCGAGCTGCCGATGGAGCGGCTTGCTTCCACATAGCCGGATTGCTTGATCGAGAGTGCCGCACCACGGATTAGAATCGAAAAGGCCGGAATCGATGATATTCCAATCGCGATCATCGCATTTTCCTGACTCGGTCCGAGTACAGCTACAATGGCTAAAGCCAGCACAATACCGGGCAACGCCAGCATGATGTCCATAATTCTCATGATCAGATTGTCAACAATTCCTCCGAGGTAAGCACATGTCACACCAATCAGCGTTCCTGCTACAAACGTCATGACAGACGCCAGCACAGCTACGGTCAGTGTCACTCGTGTTCCGTACAGCATCCGGGATAAAATATCGCGGCCAATCGCATCTGTCCCTAGCCAAAAGTCCTTCGACGGCCCTTGCATAAATGCTTCGTAGTACGTTTTCGTAGGATCATGCGGAGCAATCCACGGCCCGATGATTCCCAGCAAAACAATGCAGAGCATCATCAGAAAGCTATATTTCGCTTTCTTTTGCTGCATGATCTTCTCCCATAATTCGAAACGAGGCATGGACCATTTCCTGCTCCAGAACACGCTACACCCCCTCCTTTGCGGTATAGTCAATGCGTGGATCGAGAAGCGCGTACAGGACGTCAATCAAAATGACGACAAGGACATACACGGTCCCAATAAACAGGGTCGTTCCCTGAATCATCGGAAAATCCCTCGAGCTAATCGCTTGAATCGCCAAAGTACCCACTCCCGGCCAGCCAAAAACCTGCTCGACAATCACAGCCCCGCCCAGCAATCCAGCCAATTCCAGGCCAATGACAGCCACAATCGGAATCATCACATTGCGAAAAGCGTGCCGCAGCAGCACAATTCGTTCATTCATCCCTTTTGCACGGGCTGTTCGGATATAGTCATTGGACAAAACCTCTACCATGCCTGCACGAGTGAGTCGGCTGAGTGCCGTCGCCATCAATGTCCCCAAGGTAAACGCTGGAAGAACCATGTCTTTTAGCCCCGTCCCTCCTGCAATGGGAAACCAGCCCAAATGGACGGAGAACACAAGGATGACGAGCAACCCTAACCAAAAGCCGGGTATGGACATTCCAAAGGTGGAAAAGGTCATGATCGCTCCGTCGATGGGTGTATCCTTGTATTTTGCCGCTAGGACACCCAGCCCGATACCGATCACAACTGCTACTACGAGGCTGGCTACTGCCATTTTTGCTGTTGCGGGAAAACGATCAGCAATTTCTGTGCTGACAGGTCGGCCCGTTTTCAGGGAAGTGCCGAGATCCCCTTTCAAAACACCAGAAGCATAGTCGAGATACTGAACGACCAAAGGTTTGTTCAAGCCCAGCTCTCCGCGAAGCGTCTCGATTTGTTCCACAGTCGCCCGCTGCCCCAGCATGATCCGCACAGGGTCGCCAGGGATGAGATGAATGAGCAGAAACGTAAAAACGGAGAGTCCAAACAGGACAATGATGCCCGACAATAAGCGCTTTACGATAAATTGCTTCATGAGGTCTTCACCCAGATGTGAGAAACCGTATAAACTAGCTTCTTCTTGTTGCGTTCCAGCACTTTGCTCTCCTCCCTTTTTTTCACTAACGACACTTGTCGTTATAGTGTCGCTATTAGTTAAAAATAGTCTATTCCAAATTTACAGAAAGTTCAACTCGTTTTTTTCACGCCCCAGTCAAAAAGAGCATGGTCCCTTTCTACCATGCCCCTTTTGAAGAATCGCTTCGTCGTCATTTTTTGCCGTGCCTCATCTGTAGCAATACGTTTGCCGTTAGCTGTGGATGACTGAGTGGAAAATGATGAGCAACGGAAAGCCTTTCGATCTCTACATTTGCTTTTATGAATGCATCCGCTGTTCCTTTTGTCAGCTGATACGTTTTATCCTGTGTCCCCCATACGATCTGGGCTGGAAAAGGAAACGGCTGTGTTGTTGTTAGCGACATTTGCCGGTATTCATTCATAAAATAGCGTAGCACGTCTGTATGCGTCTTGCTGATGCGCGGGGATTGCAGGAGCTTCCCCGCCTTTTCTACATAGCCTTCTGGCATTTCATCCGTGGACTGGAATACCCCTTGCTCAAGCATTGCTTTTTCCATGTTGGCTGGCGTTAGCTGCTTTTGCAAAAAACGCTGAAGAAGGGCTGGACTTTTCCCCAATCCCGCCAGCAGCAAAGAATACTTCGGCGCATGCAGAGGCGGCTGCAAAAGGTATAGCTTCTCGATTTTTTCCGGTACTCGCTTTGCTGCCTCCCACGCCAAAAACCCGCCAAATGAATGTCCTGCAAGATGAACCGGAGACGGCAGCTGTCGCAATGCCTCTGCCACTGCCTCGATAAAGCCCTCGATCGGTTTTTCATGATGGTGATAGGGCGATCTGCCAAACCCGGGCAAATCCAGTAGCCATACTGCCTGTTCACCCAGCTGTTCAGCGAGCGGGAGTAAATCGCTCATCTCACTGAAAAGCCCGTGCACGAGCAGCCACGGAGTACCCGAGCCTTCTTTCTTGTACGCAGCCATGCCTGCGATTTGCTCACGGTGAAAGTGAGGAGGCACTTTCTGATCCTTGACCGACAAACGATAGTCCAGGTCGGCAATCACACTGGGAAGATACGCCGCTACGTCGTATGCATCGATGCTTTTTTTCGCTTTCATTTGCTGAAAGGGAGCGAGCGGGAAGTCTTTCTTTACGAGAAAATCCATCGAATTGGCAGGTACCCCGAGCAAGCGGCTGCCGCCGTTATGGAGAATTTTTTTCAAGACCGATACCGGGAAAGGAATGGTTGGTGGCTTCATCCGTAATTCTTTAGCCATCAACGAAATCAGCTCTGAAAAAGCTGGCGTGGCACTCCGCTCATTTAAGGCGTAATACGTTTGATGCTCGATGTGATTTGTCTCTACAATCCCCACAATGACCTGGGCAAAATCGTCGACGGAAAGCAAGGGCAGCCACCACTCCTTACCACCGGGAAGAACAGGGATCTTACCACGCCGCATGGAGCTGATCACGAGCCCGAATCCATCTGTTTGTTCTGTGTTCCCGGTGCTTCGCGGGCCTATGATCGTACACGGATTTACCACGACCAGCGGCATTCCTTTTTGATACGCCTCTTGTCTGAGGTATAGATCTGCCAGAAACTTGTATTTCTCGTAGCCCCCTGCCTCTCGATAAAAATCGGTTGGCGCAAAAACATCTGTCGCCAGCTTTCCACTCTCATCGTCAAACGGACTCATGTAGCCAACGATATGAATCAGCTTTTGCAGACGCTGTTGTTTATGCAATTCGTTTGCTACTGCTGCGAGGTGACTTGCTCCTTGCAAAATCACGTCCCTCCCCACCGTTTCATCCATCGAAATATCCATCGGGACACCTGCATGGATGATGACAGTTGCGCGCAAAACCTGCTCGTAATCGCTCGCCGATAATCCCAAGCCCTCCTTTCGCAAATCACCCCGCACGGCATTGCAATAAGACCTCTCTGTTGGTGTCATCTGCATCAGCAATTCATCCCACTTCTCAAGCGAACGAACCAGCGCCAGTACGGTATGACCAGCCCGCGCCAACTGCTTGGTTACCTCCTTGCCGATAAATCCAGTCGCGCCGGTTACAAATACGAAAGCCATTGTTTCTGCCTCCTTTATTTTTAGTACTAATTAGTACTAATCGGTTTCAAAAAAATCCTACACTTGAATCAAGTGTAGAAGTGTCTGACCAGTGTTTACGAGTACCTGTGTATGCCCCTGCGATTCAGCCATGAGCATCGCTCCTTCCATAATGGTCACGAGCAAGACTGCCGTTTGCGGAATCGAGATATTTTCCTTGAATTCTCCACGGGCGATTCCCTCCACGAGCAGCTTTTCCGCTAGGTTCTGCCATTCGATCAGGAACTCGTTGATTCGCGCTTTGACTTCTGGTATTTGTGCTGACAGTAAGGAAAGGATCGGACAGCCTCCTACGCAGGAGCGCCCCTCCAGTTCCTCTGCGATGGTGGTAAAAATCAGCCCCACCCGTGCGGAAACAGACAGGTCTGTTCGTTGCAGGATGGCTTCCAGTGCTCCTCTCAGCACATTCATTCTGTAGCTGAGCACAGCTACGACGAGCTCCTCCTTGCTTTTGAAATGGTAGTAAATGTTGGACTTGGAGACTCTGCTATGGGCTACGACGTCATCCATGCTGGTATTCATGAGTCCTTTTTGCAAAAACAAATGGGATGCAGTGACGATGACATGGTCACGGTTTGAGGTTCGTTCCATAATTAGGACTATATAGTACTACTTGGTGATTGTCAATCAGTGGAGGAGAAGAAAAAGCGCAGTTCTCTTCGACTCTGACACGCCAGCGGGGGGGATTTACTGTCCGTCTCCACTTCAAAAAGGGGACCGTCGAGCCAAAGCCACCCTACGGGCGGAAGGTTCTCGAGGAAGAAGTGTTCGACAAGCTGGTCCCCTTTTTGAAGTTCCGACTGGGTAGGCGTTGTCAAGGTCTACGAGCCCTGCGCTTTTTCTTCTTACCAGCTTTGTTGGTTCATCGCTACCGTTTAAAACTTCGTATAAAAAAGAAAAGGTTGATGCCGTCTGTCACGGCATCAACCTTCACCCATTAATTGATCGCAAACCTGTTACATTTTGTTACGGCAGCAAGCATAGTAGCCGTCAGCTCATTTTCTTGGCTATCTCTGCCTCTTCTGAAATAAAGACAGCGTAAAAAGTTCTTGCTGTTCACACGAGCAATAACTTGAGTACGGCTTTTCGGTAGTTCTGCACAGCTTGCTAAATCATTGATCCAGTCAGAGAGCTCCTGCTCTGGGAGCAAGTTTTTCTCTATCATGGTATCCACGATGCTCGCGAGTCGTTCGTCCTCTTCCTCATTGAAAATGTGCTTTCCGTTATGCAGCACACCCTGGATCGCATGAAGAACGTCGCGCTGTACGGCTTCATCACTTTCTGGGCACTGCACCAGCTCTACGAATACGTCTGCACCGTGAGCGGTACTGTGAGCCCATCCTCCCTCGGACAAATAGCCGCGCAAATCCTTTTCTTCTTGAAAATAGCGGAGCAGGGCATCTTTCACGTGCTGGAAATCGGCGAGCTCCAAAAATGGCTTCTGTCTGTGACGGCGCACAATCAATGCGATCGGCAATGAAGAGAATGTTCTCGTAAAGACGGATGGGTCACCATCGTTGCCGATCAGATAGAACAAACGCTTCTCGTCAGTCAGTTCTCTGAGGAGGCTGCGCAGTTGCGCTTCTGTCAGCTGGTTCTCGTCGAGAATCCAATAATAAAATGCCGGGTAGATGAGGTTATCCCGCAATTCCGGGTCAGGGTCCCCAATGTATTGCAGCAATAGTCCGACGAAATCTTGCAGCTGTTCCCCTTCACGTAACTGGTATTGTTCTTGCTCCAATCTTTGCAGATCCAGCATGAGCTTGGTTCTTGTATTATTCACGTGTTCATTCCCCTCAACATAATCAAAATTTCCTCGATCACCATTTCCGGTTCATCGTGATGAATATAATGCCCGCTGCGAGTAGCCATTCTTTGCTTGCTTGACGTTGAAAGCCTAGTGAAATCGGCTTGCAGACGTTGTTCGATTGCTAAGATTTCCTCGTTCGGCCACTCCTCGTCCCACACGTCCGGCAGGCCTCTCGTGATAATCGAGACAGGTATGTCACTTTGCCGAAAAGAGTCCACGATCTCTTGATAGCTCCGTATCTTATCAATCTTCTCGCTGTTTCGCATCGGATTCTCGTAATATTCTCGATTGGCTGCGATCAGGTTGTCAGGCAAAACCTTTTCATAGGCGAGCTCCTTGTATTCAGGTGCAGCGTCAACCAAAACCATCCCTGAAACAAGATGCGGATATAGACTAGCAAATAATCGAGCAACCAAACCTCCAAAAGAATGTCCGACTAAAATACACGGTGGTTCCACGTCAATCTCCTGCAGCAAATCATATAGCTCCTCGACCAGATCACGGCAAGTCCGCGGTATGACTGCTGCCGCTGGACTCCTGCCAATCCCCGCCCGATCATAGGATAAGGTAGACGCTTCTTGCGAGATTCGGTCTTGAACGATCTTCCATGTCTCACCGCTATCGCCCATTCCTGCTAAGAAGATCACACTAGGTGTCCCACTTTTTCGCGAATACAGCCTATGTATCCGTCGAGACATGATCCCAGTCATCCTCCATGTAACGAACCAGCCAATTCAATGCTCTGTGTCTTTCCACAACGACTTCGTCATTCAAACCGCCTGCAACCACACGATTGTTGATACGCGCATCCACGCATGCCCAGTCATAACGATAGATTAAATCCGCTTGGTCGAGAATCTCTTGTTTGCTTCTCACAACCGCATTGCTGTAGAAGGTGTCATAGTCACCTGCGCTTCTGAGAGCGTCAATCGCAGTGTTTACATCACAAATCTCATCTGGGAAATGGAGTTCTTCTACATAGCCAAGTGCCCACAGCAGTACCCAGTAGCATTCGTACATCCACACCATCTGAATCATATCGGTTCGGTCTGGCTGTGGATCATTCAAGAAGTCTCTCTCTTTTTCCGTAAAGAATTCAGCAGCGCCAAACTGCTCAATAATTCCCTCGATAAACTCCCGCTCTTCCTTGATTTGTCCGTTTTCGGCGATCCCTCCGGCATATACCGCAATCAAGCACAGGGCAATCGCTCGCTGAACCACTTCATCCTTGCTCCTGATGACAGCGTCCTCATCCCCTACGATGACAGGAAGATGCGGGATGTACGGAATGCCTTGCTCCTGCAATAGCTTGATGCTCCGCTCCTTGCGCGCTTCTCCTGACTGGGAGGGCTGAATATGTCCATCGATCAGGTCTACGCTGACCGTCACCAGAAAATCGTCCACTTCCGATTCCCCTGCCGTATTGAGAATCAGCCTTCCTTGTTTATCGAGCATATCTCCGGTAGGGAGAAAGACGATCCCGTGCACTTCTTCGGCAATCGTTATAATAGACGCAAACATCTTCTCATCGATTTCCTTGCTCGCCACGATCCCTACCGCCACATTGAGCGCTGTAATTTGGTACAGCAGCTTTTGCTGGACCTTCTCGTGGGCCGTTTCGATCTGTGCGAAGTAGCCGTACATCCCTTTTTTCATCTGGAGAAACTCTTCTTGGTCATCGTCCTCGCGCATAAGATTGAAGGTGATCTTACTCTTGCTAAACCATTTTTTATCTGTCACGGTCACTGACCGCTCATCTTCAGATACCTCTACCAATAGATCACGAAAAGCCTCGACAATCGCAGCGACTACTTTTTCGCATTGTTGGATGGAGACATAGATGGTGCATTGGTTCATCTGGCAACCTCCTTAGCTGGGGAAAAATTTTCACAGTGCTGAATTTTGTAATCAATAGTCAATTATGGTATTCTAACCCTGTTTAATCAAGCACAAATCTTTATAGTTATCGGCGAATCTATCACGATGATTGAAGGTGAAACCTATGAAAAACATCCTATTAGAGGAGTTCTCTCCGATTTGTCCGATTCAAGCTTTTGTCGAAGAAGATGAGAACGGCGTCTTTTTTTATTTGTGGGATTATCCCGGTGAGGAGCATGCTAGCATTCGTTCTTGTTGGGTAAGAAATTACGGACCTGCACCGGACTCGATCGATTTCGCTGCCATGGAGGATGGTCAAGCTCCCATGCTTCCACGCGATTGCTGCGCTCATCCGGATGGAGCAGACAGGCTAGACCCGGAACAGCTCTCGATCGTATGGCTAGAGGAAGGCGATGCGGCGGCACTCCTGTATGAGGATGAGGTACTGTGTGTGATTCCCGGCTGGGCTGGCCCTTCCCCGGACGGCTCGCACTATCCTTCTTATGCACGAGATTGCACCGGAGAATCTCATCTGTGCTTTCCGCTGGGAACACCAGAGACGAACGCCATGTTTGCCCGCATCGAAGCTGCCCAGCATTTTTGGGCGAGCTGGGATGGCAACCCTTGGCCTGACATCCAGCACCAGTTCATGGATGCAATTACCTCGACCCTCGGCCCAATTAAACAGTATTACGGCATCGACGGCGGACACTGGCCCCCGAAAGCATTGGTGACCATCGAAAAAGGCGACGTTACCTATGCGATGACCCTCGGCGTATCCATTTTGCGTCAGCCAAAAGTCGAGCAGTATACAGAAGAGCCGGAGCAATTACGCCGATTCGAGCTGGCCTTTGCCTGCGACACCAAATGGCTCGCCCAAAACGAACAGCAATTGCTGGCCTACATCAGCGGCCAAACCTCTCTGCCGTGGTCGTATATGACGTTCCTCGCACAAAGTCACACCATTCCGTGCCAGGAAATCAGTCAGATCAACAGCAGCTTCTCCTCTATGCTGCTCGCAAAACCTGAGGATGCACCAAGCATTCCACTTCCGCTCATGGCGGGCGATCCTGTGAATCTGTTATGGATGATTCCGATTACCGCGGAGGAACAGCAGTATGCAGAAATGCATGGGTCTGAGCAATTGCTTCAACGTTCCTCGGGAGATGGTGCGGATTGGATTTTTAATGGAGAAACAAAATTTATGAAATAAATGTGCTCCTCGTTAGATCGAGTGTGTGAAGCAGCTCAGTAGCTATGGGCTGCTTCACGTATTTACACTGTTTTTTTATTTCATTGCTTTGTGCTCCTCAAACAGAAACCATTTTATGGAATTCCGCGTCCTATCATAATAATAACCGTTCTAAAAAGTGGGGGATGAATCTTGAAAAAATGGATTACTCTGTTGATCATTTTAGGTGTATTAAGCGGGTGCGAAGCTAACGAAAAGAATTTAAATGAATTCACGCAAGAGCGCTATCAAATGGAAAAGCTCTCCCCAGTTCTATTAGAGTCCTTGTCTAAATCAATAAATAAACCAGTTCAGGATATCAAAGTCGAGGATTTTTTAAATATCGAAGAACTAACTTTAGATACAGATAGTTTTCCTCTGGAACAAAAAGATGAAAAAATTGATTTATCTGTTCTATCTAAAATGAAAAAACTAAAAAATCTATCTTTGAATAAAATAAATGCTAAAGACTATCTTTTTCTAAAGGATTTAAATGAACTTGAATATCTTTCAATCACTGGTTTTCGGGAAGATCAGCTACCTGCTTTAAATAATAGTAAACTAATTAGCCTCTCACTGGATGAGGGGGATTTATCAAGTTTGAGAATACTTGAAAACAGTAAATCTGTTACACAATTATCTATTAGGAATAATAAAATAAACGATTTGTCATTCATTCAACTACCTAATCTTACTTTCTTAGATGTATCAAATAATCCTATTCCTTCAATAAATTTTGTAAAAGAACTACCGAATTTGGTACGTTTACAAATTATGAATGCACCCATCACAGATATAGCAGCTGTACAGTATACACCTAAACTTAACTACTTAGATATTAGAGGGACTAAAGTAACTTCTATACATCCACTGATCAACCTTGAAGAACTTGCGATTCTATTAGTCGATCGAAAAAGCATACGTGATTTAAAACTACTGAAAAAAGAAATCAAAGTCGCTGAAAATGGTTATGAAATTAATGATTGAAAGTAAGACTCTCGTATAAATATGACTGTAGCAAACAAGCCTGGAGGTCGTGGATGAAAATCAGCATATTTCCAATTATGTTTATCCTTATAGCTTCCATAATGGTAGCCTGTTCAAACGAGAAAACCTTACAAACGAATCAAGCGGAGATAGAAAGGTTACAAGCGGAAATCACTCAATTGAAAAACAAAAACAAAGAACTTGAAGCCTCTTTAGTTGAGGAAAAACAGAAAAATGATATGAATACTAAAATCTATAAATTACGAGATATCATTGATCTACAGACAAGAGAAATGTTTCGAGCCATGATGAAAGGTGACACTGAAAAAGTCAAACAGTATATTTCCAAGCAAGCTACTGTGGAAGGAAAGAATTTTGTTTATAAAGTGGCGAACGAAATCATAAGCATTCCATTCGTTAAGGAGGGAAGCACTTTTCGGCAGAGGTCTTTTGATATTTATAAAGATGGACGATTTATTACAGATTATGAAGTATGGATAAACGATGAGACTTACTCAGGAACACTAGAGTTAAGCTTCACAGAGGAAAATAACGAATGGAAACTAAGTAGTATGCAAGGCGATAGATAAAACATAAAAGCCCTCAAAAACGAGGGCGTCAGGTTGACCTTGCCTGCAGTCGACAGTCCTCCTCTTCTGCAGGCCTTAGATCCACTTACAAATCAAGCAGCTCCATTCTCTCCATCTCTTTCTTCCTCTTCGCCTTCATCGCTCTTCTGCCTTCCGACCAAGCCAATGATAGAATCGCAATCCCACCAATTGCTACCAAGATCAACGTCAGTTCACTGCCTTCTTTAAATAAACCTGTGACATAACCGTAGACCAGGTACGCAAGAAAAAAGCCCGGGAAAATAGCCCCCCAATAAGCGTGATTCAGCCTGCCGAGTAAATTTTGCATGCCTACAATGCCGAGCCCAGCCAAAAATTGAATCATCCCCATACTCATCTGTTCTCATCTCTTTCTTGTTTGTATTTTTCAATAATGAGCTTGGCTACCTCCAAACTCATCCGTTCGTCAATGACCAGGTTTTTGATCATTTGCACGAATTCCACTTCCGCTTCCTTGCTATGTAATTCGATCTTTTTAATGATTCGGTCGAGCTTGGCCCGAACTGTTGGGTACGATACACCATACTCATCTGCCATACCCTTGAGAGAGCCCGAACTGATGATAAACTTCCTGATAAATTCGAGGGTTTCCTTGTCTAAAGCTAGCACCCAAGATGGAATTTCGTCGCGCTCCATGATTCGCCTCAACCTCCTGTCCTTTAATTATATTAAGATAAACTTTAATTTTATTCAAG
Organism: Brevibacillus brevis; assembly: GCF_900637055.1. Lineage (NCBI taxonomy): Bacteria > Bacillati > Bacillota > Bacilli > Caryophanales > Paenibacillaceae > Brevibacillus > Brevibacillus brevis. Next base: position 591,158 of record NZ_LR134338.1, on the reverse strand, counting down.
TGTTTTTGAATAAAATTAAAAGAAACCAACAAAAAAGGAGCATCCTCACCTGATGCTCCCTCACTGCTCCTCCACTTTTTTACTCCATCTTCGTCAATCGAATATCCATCCAATGTGTCCATTTCTCATCATTGCCCAACAACTCCCAAGTGCCAATGAGTGTGTTGCCATCCACACTAAACTTACCGGAAAAACGTTCGGTATTCCCTGTTATCTTCCAGTCTCTGCCCAAAAGATTCGCATAGTAGGAAGCCATACTTCCATGGTTGTCATAAGCGTGTGTGAAGTACACCTGATGAGACGCATCATAGCCGATGATCTCAATGGTTTTGACTTCTTTATCCCCTATCAAACCATCTACATGGTGAATAAGAAAAAATCCCCCGGGTAGCCATTCGTATGTATCTATTGCTTTCAACTTCACGGCTGGCCCTGACGGACTTTCCGTAATCAGTCCTTCTGTCATCCATTTCCCTACAAAAACGTTCAGATGAGAAAGAGCCGGATCAGGCTTGAGCATCTCTTGTGAAGTATGATTGACATGTTCATTCGTCATTCGGAATTCCTCCTTATCGGACAGTGAATTACTGTTTATTCTAGGGGATTCATGGAATGCATGCTTCTTATCGATTGCTATTTACCAACAAAAATCCCGCCCCTCATGATGGGAAGCGGGAGAACGTATGTGTTTACTTGAATGCCTTTCCTGTTACCGCATCCAACTTGAAGTATGACTTTGTGTCTATCGAATATGCTGGAACTGGCTGTGCTTGCACTTTTCTGTTTAGAACAGGGAACACATACCCCAACTCTGTAGGATGGGCTTTCAAAAACAGTTTGGCAGCTGCTTCTTTGGAAATGGCTTTCTTTTTGTCCGGGAAGGGAGCGGTCGGCTTCGTGAAGTAATCCATAAAGTTCACAATTTCCCCTGTCTGTCCGTCTACATTTACGAGGTATTCCTGGTCAGAGACGACAACACCATCGTACAGGGCGAAAAAACTGAAGCTGTACGCCGTGGCAGTAGGCATCGAGATTTTGCTTTGATCGATTTTCAGCTCTTTCACACTTGCGTCAAGGTAGGGTTGCAAAAACTGAACGGCTTTTTCCTTTGCCTCTTCATACGTAAGCTGGACATTTTCTGGATTGTTATGATGCTGTGTGGCCTTAGCTGCCTCGCCATCTTTGCGGATTTGGAAGCCAGTCACGTCCTTGTTGTTCGTATAAACCAAGATCTTGTCAGTTCCTCCCTTAGACTTGAAAAGCGTCCCCTCTACTCCTTTCTTTTCCGGTAGGATCCGCTCATCCGTATCAAAGCTGATTCCCTCCATATTGAGCTGGAACTGTTCTGCTAATACTCGCTTCACGTCATCGGCATTTCGAGCTGAAAACCGCTTACCTCCAGACTTGACCGCAATAACTTCAGAGTAACGACTTGTATGCGAAGAGGCGCTTTCGACCTTTTCTCCTGTCACTGCATTCATATATCCACTCGATTTTAGCGAATACGTCAAAGCAGGCTTTCCTGTTGCCTTTTCATGCGCGGAATACGTAAGTTCCATAAACGACGCTACTTTCTCTGGGAGCTTAGCTTCCACCAACACTTTCCCCGGCTGGACAAACAACTCAGATGATGCTCGTAATGGCGCACCTTCCAACGTATCCACGTACATAACACCTTTACCGTTGACGCCGACGACATAACGATCGGTGAAAACAGGCAAACCATTTTCGTAGCGTGTATACGTTACCTGCCAATCATTCGATTCTTGACTGGCTCTGTATTTGTTGAAATCGTCGCCCAATAGCGCCTGTAAGAACGCGTCCGCATTTTGTTTGGCAACTGCTGCTGATGGCTTGTTCTTCTGCTTCGCCTCATATTCGTTTTCATACGTATGCAAAGCACCAGTCTCTGCATCAAGTAGCAGCCTAGCATACCGCTCCTTTTGATCTGTAGAATTAAAAAGCAACTCGTACACACCACTTTTCGGCGGGTTGATCATGAGGTCCATACTTTTCAAGTCCGGCTGGAGAGTGTAAAGCGTTTGGAGTGTTTGTTCTGCTGCTGGCGGCAATCCCAGATTTGTCTCAGCTTGTGCAGTCAGCACTGGATGCTGGCCCCACATTGGGGTCGTTGCTAAAATACTTGCCGTCAGCATTGTTGTTACCAGTTTCTTTGTATAATTCATAATCTTTTCCCTCCATAGTAATTTTTTATTTCCTCTATGTAATAGTCGAAAAATAACCACGGAGGTTACAAAATAGGGAGCATCTTCACCCGATACTCCCTCTCTTTTACTACTTGACTAACTTTCCTGATATCGCATCAAGCAAGAAATAAGCCCTCGTGTCTACGGAATAAACCGGAAGTGGTCTTAGCTGCAGCGTCTCCTTTTCTAAAGGCAGTATGTAACCCAATTCAACAGGGTGACTCTGCAAAAATTGCTTGGCTGCTTCTTCCCTCGATATGGCCGTATCAAAATCCGGGAAAGGTCCAATCGGCTTGATAAAATAGTCCATGAAATTCACAATCTGTCCTGTCTGCCCATCTACATTGACGAGGTAATTCTGGTCAGTGACGACTACGCCATCATGCAGGGCGAAAAAACGAAAGCTATACGCTGTTGAAGTAGGCATCATGATCTGACTCTCATCGATCTTCAGTTCCTTCACACTACTGTCCAAATAAGGCTCCAAAAACTGAACGGCTTTTTCCTTTGCCTCTTCATACGTAAGCTTTGCATTTGCAGGCTTGTTATTATGCTTTGTTGAACTAGCCGTCTCGATTTTCCCGCGAATTTGGAAGCCTGTTAGCTCCTTGTTATTCGTATAAACCATAATCTTTTCTGTTCCACCCGAGGACTTGTAGAGAGTCCCTTCCACACCTTTCTTGTCAGGCAATATACGCTCATCTGCCTCAAAGCTAACCCCATTCATGTCAATCCCGAACTCCTCTGCCATTACTTTCGCTACTTCATCCGCATCCCTAGCCGCCAGCTTTTTACCTCCTGGCTTGACAGCAATCAGGTCAGAGTAACGGCTCGTATGTGAGGAGACACTCTCAACATCTTCTCCTGTCTCCGCATGAAAATACCCTGTCGTCTCAAGAGAATACGTTAACAACGGTTTACCTGTATCTCTCTCTAATGAATAGGTCAGCTCTATGAGCGTTGCCACTTTTGCGATCACCTCTTCTTCGGACAAAAACGTGCCCGGTTTCGGAAATGCCTCTGACGATACAGGGGGTAGTGCACCTTCAGGTGTATTTACATATGTGACTCCCTTACTGTTGACACCAACGAAATAGCGGTCCAAAAATACCGGCAGCCCATTTTCATAGCGAGTGTACGCAACGCTACTCCAATCATTATTGGTATTCTGACTTACTTGGTATTGCTTGAATTCGTCTCCCAACAGCGTTTGTAAAAAGGCAGCAGACATTTGCTTTGCCTGTTCTTCTGTAGGCGAAGGGGCTTCCTCATTCATCGCTTTCTCATTTTCGTAGTTACTGATTTTCCCCGTGACTGCCACCATCTCGACAGACGCGTACCGCCGTTCTTTTCCTTGCACCGTTTGATAGAAGATAATCTCATAGACCCCATCTTCTTTTCCGATGACCTCGGGTTCCAGCGTTTTTAGTTCAGGAACAAGATTAAATAGCTTTTCCAAGGTTTGCATGGCGGCAGGGGATACTTCCGTAAGCTCCAGCTGCTGACCCTTTAACACAAGTGGAGCTTCTGGCTGAGTCGTCACAACCGACTCCGGATTGGTAATGATGCGGGTAAAAATCGGCGCCAGCAAAAAGACCGCGAGAACGACCGCTGCGGTTAATCCCAGTCGGATTGTCGTGCGTCTAGTTTTGCTTCTGCTTCGATAGATTTGATCAACCTCGACAAGCTTTCTTTCCAATGTGTGCAAAAACTCGCTGCGGGGGACTGCATCCGGTCTGTTTTGAAATTCCTGTAACACTTCTTCATCGCTAGGAAATTTCATGCACACCATCCCCCTTTTCATAGATGTGTAACGCCGTTTCTTTTACCATCTTCATCGCGCGGTGAAAGTCTACCTTGACCTTCGCCTCTGTGCATCCGAGAATTTCTGCTGTTTCCTTGACTGTATACTCTCTGATTCCCCGCAACACGATGACATTTCGGTATTTCGGCTTCAATTGCAGCAGCGCATTTTCAAAATGAGTGCGTTCTTCTTTATCCTGCAGTTCTTTTTCCGGCAACCCCTCTGAACTGGGCAACAGCTTCAATAATGTCCCGGCAAAAATCGTCTGTAGACGTTTCTTTCTGTATTCGTCGATCGCGACATGCTTGGCAATATTCAAAATCCAGGTGCGCATACTCGAGCGCTCCTCAAACCTGTGCAGGGATTTAATGACGCGCACAAACACCTCTTGGGTCAAATCCTCTGCTGCTTCCCGACTTCCGATAAAATGATAGAGATACTGATAGACTTCTTTGGAATACATCCTGTATATCCCTGATATGTCTTGCTGACCTCGATCTTCTCGAGCATCCAAGGCTTCTTCCTCCTCTTCTCGCGACAGGGCATGTCTACATGATGGAATCCCGCCCCTCATGATGGGAAGCGGGATCGAATACGATTATTTGAATGACTTTCCTGTTACCGCATCAAGCAAGAAGGAAGAGACTGTGTCGATGGAATAAACCAGAGTCGGCTTTGCTTGCACCTTGTTGTCCTGAACAGGGAACATGTACCCCAGCACAGCAGGACGGTCTTTCAAAAACTGTTTAGCGGCAGCTTCTTTGGAAATGGCTGTCTTTTTGTCCGGGAACGGAGCAGTAGGCTTCGTAAAATAGTCCATAAAATTCACGATTTCCCCGGACTGTCCGTCTACGTTGACGAGGTAATGCTGATCTGTCACGACTACACCGTCATGGAGAGCATAGAAGCTGAAGCTGTATGCCGTTGCAGAAGGCATCATGATCTTGGTCTGATCAATCTTCAGCTCATTTACACTGGAGTCGAGGTAAGGCTGCAAAAACTGAACCGCTTTTTCCTTGGCTTGCTCATACGAAAGCTGGGCATTTGCTGGTTTGTTGCCATGCTGGGTAGCACTGGCCATCTCGACTTTTCCTCGGACTTGGAAGCCGGTCACTTCGTTGTTGTTCGTATAGACCGTGACCCTGCCGTCTCTTCCCTTGGACTTGTAAATCGTTTCCCCTTCCCCTTTCATATCCGCTGGGGTATGCGTATCTGTCTCTAACGCGATTCCATCCATCTTGATTTGGAACTCTTCTGTCAGTACCTTCGCAGCTTCATCCGCATTGCTGACTGTGAACTTTTTGCCGCCTGGCTTGACCGCTATGGCATCAGAGTAGCGGCTTTTATGAGAGGAGGCACTCTCGATTTCAGCTCCTGTGACGGCATTCACATATCCGGTCGACTCCAGCGAATATTTCAAGGCAGGCTTTCCTGTCTCCTTTTTATGCGCGGAATACGTGAGCTCCATGAGCGAAGCGACTTTCCCCGTCACTTCTTCTTTGGACATTACCTTTCCTGGCTTGGCAAACAAGGAGGAGGCTGCTCGGAGCGGGGCGCCTTCAAACGTGTTCACGTACATGACACTCGAACTGTTGACGCCAACGACATAGCGATCAGTGAAAACAGGTACTCCATGTTCGTGACGCGTATAGGTAACAGCATCCCATTCGCCCTTTGTTGTCTGAGTGGCTTTGTACTTTTTGAAATCATCGCCCAAGAGCTTTTGCAAAAATGCCGCTGATTTTTGTTTGGCAATCGCTTCCGATGGCTGATTGTTTTGCTTCTGCATTTCCTGTTCGTTTTCGTAGCTATGCAAAGCTCCTGTCGTTGCATTCAAGCCCACCATGGCATACAGCTCCATCTTGCCTGGGGCAATTCCTTTGTCAAAGCGCAGCTCGTACACGCCGTTTTTCGGTCCGTTCATCTTTTTGTCCATGCTTTTTAATTCAGGCTGGATGGCGTATAGCTTCTGGAGTGTTTTTTCTGCTGCTGGTGAGAGCTTCACTTCCTGCCCCTGATTGGTCGCAGCTTGTACGGTCATCGTTTGGTGTTGCAGCCATAGCGGAGTTGTCGCCAACAGGCTTGCCATCAAAAAAGTACCTGCCAATTTCTTTGTATGCTTCACAGTTGTTCCCTCCCGAGGAATTTTGTGTTTGTTTTTTTGTCCTATGTAATAGTCGGAAAAACCACAGGGAGGTTACAAAATAAAAAAACCACCCATTCAGGTGGCGGTTTTCAGGACCCGTGAGCAGTAGATAGAGACTCTTCTGGTTCCTCTGTTTGAAAATGTTCTCCCCATTCTCGCAAATACTCAATGACAGGTCCCAAGCCTTGCCCTAGCTCGGTTAACTCGTATTCTACTTTTGGCGGAACGACAGGATACACTTCACGCTTGACGATTCCTGCTTCCTCCAACTCCCGCAATTGTTCTGCCAGCATTTTATGATTCACACCGATTATATTTTTCTTTAACTCTCCGTACCTTTTTTTCCCTTTGAACAGCTGACAAATGATTGATACCTTCCATCGTCCCGCAAAAACCGAGACGGCAAGCTCGATCGGGCATGGATATTCCTTGCCATTTAATAGGTACCTCATCGCTGGTTTCTTCTTCATCCCACTCACTTCCCTTTTCGTAAGTATTAACCGAAAAAGTGCGTACTTACTTTTCTTTAGTGTATTCGGTATGCTCTATTTTGTAAAACAATTTTAAAGGAGGGAGCTCATGGAAAAGCAAGTTCGGGTAGACCAAGTTGACGTCGCTCTCCACCCCTAAAGGGAGAGACCCTCATCGGAAATCGCCCATTTTCTATCAACGGTTTCATAAACTTATTCGAAAGTAGGATGACATTATGCATAAAGATCAAATCATAGAAGCTTATCAATTCAGACATGCCTGCAAAGAGTTTGATGCAGCTAAAAAAATTACGACGGAAGACTTTGACTTTATTATGGAGACAGCTCGCCTGTCGCCCAGCTCCTTTGGCTTCGAGCCATGGAACTTCCTTGTGCTGCAAGATCCGACTCTTAGAGAGAAGCTGTTACCCGTCACATGGGGTGCACAAAAACAACTGCCGACCGCAAGCCATTTCGTCATCGTACTGGCGCGGACGAAACAAGATATGGCAGCTGATTCCGAATATATCCAACATATGATGAAAGACACGCAGGACTTGCCGGAAAACGTTGTACAGCAAAAAGGCGCTGCTTACGATCACTTCCTGAAAAACGACTTCGCCCTGTTTGACGACGAGCGAGTCATGTTCGAATGGGCATCCAGACAGACCTATATCGCGCTTGGCAATATGATGACGTCTGCTGCCATGATCGGCATTGATTCGTGCCCCATTGAAGGCTTTGCAAAAGAAAAAGTTGAGGATATCCTTGCGGCCGAGGGACTCCTCGACAGAGAACGCTTCGGCGTCGCTTGCATGGTGGCTTTTGGCTACCGGAAAAATGAGCCCCGTACGAAAACCAGACAAGCGAAAGAAGAGATTATTCGTTTTATTGGGTAAAACCAACAATTGGGTCCACGTAAAAAGCATTCGTATTCCGAATGCTTTTTGTCGTTTTATATAAATTTCAGTGAGTCTTCCTAATCACTAAATGTGAAAGATTAGTGAACACAGTTAGCATATATTTACAATTATCCAAATAATTGATATGTTTTATTTGTCCCAAATTTTACATACTCAGGAGGTATTTACATGAAAAAATTTGCTACTACTGGTCTACTTGCCCTAACACTCGTACTAAGTACATCTGCATCCGCATTTGCTGCCGTATACCATGATAATGAGCCAAACAATAACAGAGACACTGCAAATGTTTTTCATGTAGCTGATGGAAACCAAATTAACGGTAAACTGGATAGAAATAACGGAGACCAGCAAGATTACTTCAAGTTTACTCCTACCGTAAATCAAAAAGTCCGTTTTCAACTCGCCTACTCCAAAGCTCCTAAGCAAGAATTCAGACTAATAATGGGTTCAAACGAGACTACTTTAACGAAAGATTATTTCGATGTGGATTTAGTTGCTGGAAAAGAATACACTTTTAAAGTTGAAGGACACTCTTACAATTACGATTACAACAACTTCAATTATTCTGTATATACTTATGTGTTACCAAACTAATAAACATGACAAAGTCGCCAGCACTGGCGACTTTGTCTCTTTTCTTTCCTGTAAAATAACAGCCATCGCCAAAACTACAAGCGATAGCTAATAGGTTAATACTACGCCTTATTCCGTATACTGAAAGCCTACAATACGACCGGATTCATCTACAGAAATGGTGATCCCCTTGCCGTTGGCTGGTCGGAATGTCACATCTGCTGTCACAAAGCCATAATCATAGTCTTCAAAAATGGCACCGCCACCGCCCCGCTCGACCTTTGCCTCTACTTTATACTGGCTTGCTTGATCACCCACCAGCTGTTTCAAGAAAGCGGCTGCTTTCTCTTTTGCCACCTTCTCGGCAGGGAGCTTTTTCGACACCCACTCTGGATTTTGGATCATTACTTTACTCAATTCATTTGTACGGGTATCCATGATAACGAAAGCTTCTGCACGAGGAGTCGGACTGTATACCCGTTTTTGCGCTTCAAACATTTTCAGCAGTTGCCAGTTACCTTCGATGCCGTAGTTATCATAATCGGAAAACTGTGCAGTGTCTGGGAAAAGCTTGGTTACCTCGGCTACTACCTTTTCCACCTCAGGGGAAAACTTGCTCTGCTCCACACCCGCTGGAATGCTCACTTCGAATGTTTTCTCGTCAAAAACGGGTTGGAAATCCACCTTGTCTACGGTGTACGAAAATGCTTGTGCTTGATTGTGGGTGAAGGTGCGCTTGAGCAGCAGCCCCGTTTCTCTGTCAATCCACAGGTCATCCTGGTAATGGTGAGGCTTGCCATCGATTTTCGCCTCTTCTTTTTTGACGACGTGATACACGGCTCGATTCAACAGTTGTGCTTCCTTCACGGTGATCGCCACCTTCGAATCTGGCAACGCCACTTTCAAGCGCTGTAGCTCTCGCTTCGTCTTGTTGATTTCGTTATCGTATGTGCCAATCGTTGCGGAGTGAACAAATCCTCTGCCACCTTCTTGATACGCTGCCACCTGGCCTGCCTTCCCTACGGCATGCTGAACCCTTTTCCCGTCTGAGATTTCCTCTCTCCATTCTCCTTTGATCGTGTTATCCCATGTTTTTGCCTTTTGGATCCCGGTGCCCTGCTTCGATTTTGATGTGTGCGTCGATTCGATGTACATGGAAACGGGTTGTTTTTTGTCCATTTCTTTGACCAGCTGATCAAAAGTAATCGCTTGGGCTTTATCCGCGGCGACTACCATGTTGGTTTGTGCCTGTGCGATCCCGAATGGGGATACCGCTGAGAGAAGGAGTGCTGCCATGCCGACGGTAACAAGTGCTTGCTTTTTCATGTCGTTTCATCCTTTCGACTCGTTGATTGCTGTTCACTTGTTACGATCCTCGTCATGCACAGCTTGTGACACAAATCCCTGAAAAAATATTTTTTTCAAATTCCTGTCACGTTTTTCTCCCCGGCAGGATCATCCCTTTTAGCAAATCGCTAGTATACATAGGGAGAACAACTCACATGAAATTTCAAATGGTCAACCACGCTTCGTTTCTATGGGAACATGATTCCATCAAATTAATGACCGATCCTTGGCTAACGGGAACTGCCTTTGATAACGGCTGGGGCTTGTTAGCCAAGACCCGCTTCACCCCTGAGGATTTTGCCGAGATTACGCATATATGGTTTTCTCATGAGCATCCGGATCATTTTCATCCACAGAGTCTTCGAACCATACCCGAGGAGTATCGCAGACGAATCACGATCCTCTACCAGCAGTCAGCCGATAAAAAAGTGATCGAATGGTGCCGTGCCTTTGGCTTTCAGCAAGTCATTGAGCTCTCCCCGGACAAATGGTACTCCTTATCCGACGATGTTTCTGTCTTGTGTCGGCCATTTCCGGTCGGCGATTCCTGGCTGTGCATCAAGACACCTGACATGACGATCCTGAATCTGAACGATTGCGAGGTCAGCACCACCCAAGAAGCGAAGGATATCCTTAACCGTGTCGGTGACATCGATCTATTATGGACGCAATTCTCGTATGCGGGCTGGGCAGGGAACAAGGAAGACTTCCTACTCCGCAAAAAAAGAGCCATGGAAAAGCTCGCCCGGGTGAGAAAACAGGTGGAAGTCCTTCAGCCTCTCTACGTGATTCCCTTCGCCAGCTTCGCCTGGTTTTGTCACGACGAAAACTATTACATGAATGATGCAATCAATAAAGTAGATAGAGTGTACCGCCTCCTGCAGGAAGAAACGGATGCCATCCCAATTATTTTGTATCCCGGCGATACGTGGACGCCATATGAAGCTCATGATCCTGAGAAGGCGCTCGCCCTCTACGCACGAGACTATGAGAAGATGGCTTCCTCTCCCACTCTTCTTCCTTCGGTCAAAATCGAACCGGACAGGCTCTTCCAGGCTGGCTTGGACTTCAAGGAACAGATACGGAAAAATAATCATTCGCTGTTTCTCTCTATCGTTCGGCCCGTTACCTTTTATTTGTCAGACTATCAAAAGACTTTTTGCTTTTCCCTAGCCGATGGGTTGATCGAATCCCCATGCGATCCACTCGATTGTGATGTGGAGCTGTCATCTGAAGCCCTGCATTATTGCTTCACCCATTTGTGGGGATGGAGTACGCTGCGCATCAATGGAAGACTGCAAGCTCCGAAAGGTCGGAATGCCCGTTTCAAGCGCTTTGTCATGCTCGGGCATGTCGCACAGCTGAACAATTTTGGTATTTATATGGGATGGAACTGGGCGTTTGTCCGTTTTGCGGTAAATTATGTGGGAGAGAAGATTCGCAACCGCTATATGACGACACACAATATATGAAAATAGGAAAATACACCCATTTTTCCATCAGATGATTGGGTGTATTTAGTCCTAATACCTATGAGCATGTAAGAGAGGAGGACTATTATTCGAATATTCTCAATTAACCTCATCTATTCCCATTATTATACACAGCATGATAGAATCGGAAAGGAAATTCCGTACATTTCCAATTATGTATAAAAAGGTGGATCAATTCAGATGAAAAAACTAGTATCCGTAGCTTTGTTGCTCTCCATGTTGGCTGTCTCCGCTTGTTCGAACAAGCCAGCTGAGACAAAGCCAGCTGAGCAAAATGCAGCACAAACCACAGAAGCTGCTAAAACAACTGAAGCTCCAAAAACAGATTCGGCTGCACCAGCGCCAACTGCAACCACAAACGACAAGCTGGAAGCGAAAAAGGTTCTGAACGACAAAGTGGAAATCTTGATTCCAAAGGGCTTTACTGTCATGTCTGAAGAAATGGCGAAAGTAAAATACCCAACGGAAAATCGTCCTTCCTTGATTTATACCGATGAAAAAGGTTCTATTAACATCGCGTTTAGTCATACGGAAACACCTGCTCAGGACAGCATCATCAAAGACATGAAGGACCCTATGAAACAAGCGTTCTCCAACATGTACCAAGATGCAACCTGGTATCGCGATGAAGTAATCCAAATCAACGGGAAAAACGTTGGTGTGTTCGAACTGCTGACTCCTGCTGCTGATACGAAAATTTACAACCTCATTTTCTTTACAGAGCTCGACGGCAAAATGCTGATGACCACTTTCAATTGCACCGAAGCACAAATGGAAGAGTGGAAGCCGCTCGCGCAAGAAATTTTGATGTCTTATAAAGTGCAATAAGGAAACAACATTCCCTTTATAGAGTAAAAGCACCCTCCCATGGGTGCTTTTTTTTAGCTTTTTCTTTTTCTGCATCCAACTCTTTCTTCCAACGAAGCAAAGCCTCCCGAGAAGGGTACGGATTGGGCTTGAGCATGCATCTCTGCCTTTCTTTGCGCGTCCCACCTATACACCTCTGCTTGAAACGCTTTTCCGCTATCATGTATCCATGTTCGACCATACCCTACCTGTTTGCCACCTAATCAATAAGCTATCCATTTGGGCAGCCACTATGGGGGCAGCCAATTATTCGGAAACCGTGTAGCCTTGTCCCTTGAAATTGGCGATCAGATGCCAACGATCCTCGTCCTGCTTGGCGATCACGCGAATGCTGCGTTCCGATTCGCTCCATAATGGTCTCACCCATTTTCCTAGTCTAAACAAAATATATGCTTCTTTTTTCACCACATGCCCTCACAGTATCATCGATTACACTCGCGCACAAATAAAAATAGACATTTTTATAATTTGTCTATTATAATCAAAACAATATTTTATATTGTCTGCATTTTAAAGAGGAGGCTTATCATGAATCAGTTTGAAAACAAAGTAGCGGTCATTACCGGAGCTGCCAGCGGTATCGGACGTGCATTGGCAACGCGCTGTGCTGAAGAGCAGATGAAGGTTGTCCTTGCCGATGTGGAAGTAGCGGCGCTCCAAAGAGTAGAGCAGGAGTTACAGGCGGCAGGAGCAACTGTCCTCGCTGTCGTAACGGACGTAAGCAAAGAAAAAGATATCCAGATGCTTGCACAAAAAACGCTAGATGCGTTCGGTGCTGTCCATCTATTGTTCAACAATGCAGGGGTTGGCGCAGGCTCGACAATCTGGCAAAGCACCCTTGCTGATTGGCAGTGGGTCATGAATGTGAACTTGTGGGGAGCCATTCACGCTACACGGATATTTGTACCCATGATGGTAGAACAAGGGACAGAATGCCACATCGTGAACACAGCCTCTCTCGCTGGCCTTGAATCCGGACCAGGGAATAGCATTTATCGTGTAAGCAAGCATGCGTTGGTCAGTCTGTCGGAAACCCTCTACCACGAATTGAAAATAATCCAATCTAAAATCGGTGTTTCCGTTTTATGCCCCGGCTTTGTTCAGACGCAAATATGTGACGCCCATCGCAATCGTCCAGCCGAGTACAGCAAACCAGAAGATATCGCGGAACCTTCACCGATGACTACCGCTATCGACCAGTTCATTCGTTCAGGTGTCGAGCAAGGAATCTCTCCGAAAGAAGTAGCTGATCACACCTTCCTGGCGATCAAGAGCAATCGCTTTTACATTCTGCCAGATCTATCGTATAAAGAGACTGTGCGTCAGCGAATGGAAGATATCTTGAACCAGCATAACCCGACATTCGTGATTCCTTCGCATATGTAACATAAAAGCCACGCTCTCCAAAGAACGTGGCTTTTATGTTACATATCGGCTATTTCTCGATCTCGCAAGGAAACCAAGATAACGAATCCAATCATCACCTCTGTAATATTAAACGCTACCTGCTGACCATTCCATACTTGTGATTGCCACATGGCGAACCACTCTGCGCCCACAATCGCAAATCCGAAAAACCAGATGCAAAAAGCGACCATATAAGCGATGTATGCGAATGTTTTCGAGTTATTGAACGTTTTTGCATCCTTCTTTACATTACGCAGCATATTTCCAGCCGCGATCCACCCAAAAAGTGAGAATAGCCCTTCCGCAATAATGATTCCGATATAAGCAATGGTGTGAGCAGTCGGATCAGTAATCGCTCGCCACATAAGTGCGTTCCCCTCAAACGTGGTATCCATGGACAGAACATGTTGGACAAATTGATAATTGGAATGGTAGTCCATAAGATTCCCTAGGAAAATGGACGTCCCAAATGCTGCGGATAAGGCTACGACCAAAACCTTCAAATACCGTAACGTTAAATTACTCAATGATGATCACGCCTCTTTTCCCTTCTTCTTTACCCCTATTCCCATATACTGTCTTTACTCATTCTCGATCGGATTGACACCCCCTTTCTCTTTGCAAGAAAAATCTATCTATTTTCATCACGAGTATTCATCTCCACTAGATGGAAACCTAATCATACTTATTCGGAAATGGAACCATCCAATTCATGATTTTTTTCCCCATCCATGTTCAACAGTTTGGAACGGTTTTGTCACATGTGTTTTTCTTAACAATGTTATGATGAAATGGATTCCCCCATATAACAAACAACGAATATGTGCAAGGTTGTGATTATCATTTGGAAGCTTGAGGACGATCCTTTCAGTCTGACTTCCTATGACGGCAAGCCTCCACTACCACTCAAATCATTGGATCAGCTTGGCTCCGTAGTCTATATTGGTTCCTTTTCCAAAATTGCTGCATCCGGTTTACGAGTCGGTTGGATGGTGGCGCCTCATTCCGTTGTCGAACGTTTGGCTGATGCCCGCCAACAAATGGATTTTGGCCTGAGCGTGGTGCCACAAAAAATCGCGGCCCAGTTTTTGCATTCCGATAACTTCCTGCCGCATTTAGAGCGATTGCGTATGCATTTGCAGTACAGAAGAGATTTGCTTGTGGAAGCTGTGGTCGGGGGAAGCCCTGCCACATGTTTTCCAGTCGCCTGTATCCTCTCTACGTTCGGGCGGTCTCCTTCCAAACTTCTCCTCACTACAGCAAACTAAGTAAGAGCTCCACCGCTTTTTACCAAGCAATGGAGGTCTTCTGCATTTTACAAAAGGACTTACTTCATCCACTTCACATTCTCTTTTTTCTCTTCATTCACCAACAACGTAAAAACATCCGGTCGCGAGTAATGTCCAACGACATCAAAATCGAATTGGCTATAAGCGATATCGCGAATGTCCAGATCAGCATAGAGAATCTCCTCCCGACCAAAAACAGGCTCGACGATATAGTCACCCAACGGCCCCACAATCGCACTTCCACCTCTGCTCATCTCGTCTGGCGAAGAAGCCAGATCGTCGTAGCAAGCCAAATCAGTCGGATACATATCTTTTGTTACGTACTGATTGCTCGATAAGACGAAGCATCTGCCTTCCAGTGCGATATGGCGGATAGTCGCTTGCCATGCATCCCTCGCGTCTGCTGTTGGTGCGATGTAGATTTGAACGCCTTTTGCATACATCGCTGCTCGCGCTAACGGCATATAATTCTCCCAACAAATTAGAGCCCCGATCTTACCGTACGGAGTATCAAATACCGGCAAAGTACTTCCGTCCCCTTCGCCCCAAATCAACCGTTCGGATGCAGTCGGCTTCAGCTTGCGATGCACGCCGAGCAACTCACCATCAGGTCCAAAAAATAAGACGGAACAATATAAGGTGCCGCCGCTGTTTTCATTGTCTCTCTCGATCACACCAATGACGAGATACACGCCAGCTTTGCGTGCTGCCTCCCCGAGCTTGTCTGTCTCTTCACTCGGGACGACAATGGAATTGTCCCAATAACGAAACCAGTCTTTACGACCCTCATGGGAACGACTGCCTACTTTTGTCCCAAAAGTAAGGCCTCTCGGATACGCCGGGATAAAAGCTTCGGGAAAAACAACGATTTTCGCTCCTTTTTCTCCTGCTTCCAGTGTCAGTGAAACAGCCTTTTCCGTACTTGCCTCAAGATCCATGATGACAGAAGCAGCTTGAACAACAGCAACTCGAACGTTTTGTTGCGGATTAGACATATTGACCTCCCCTGCTCTCCTAGAGAAATTCGCTTGTTCTCCTACTATTCGGTGTATCCAAGGGTCTTCCCTACTGCGGTGTTTTTTCTTTTGCAAAGTGTTTCCTAAACAGGATTCTCCTTGTGTTTACCCGTCGCCAATACTATACTGAATGCAAATTCCCCAGTCATTTCCACACGAAAGGTGGATCAGATGTCACTCAAACCTGAATATTTACAAAACTACATCGACTCCCCAGATAAACAGCAAAGACTATACAAACGAACGCTCTGGATTGTAGTCATCTCACAAATTTTCGGCGGTGCAGGACTTGCGGCAGGTGTCACCGTAGGGGCTCTCCTCGCTCAGGATATGCTCGGTTCGGAAAGTCTCGCAGGTATCCCTTCCGCATTGCTCACGCTTGGCTCTGCTGTCGCTGCCTTGCTGGTGGGTCGACTCTCTCAACGCTTTGGACGCCGTTTGGGACTCGCTAGCGGATTCTTGGCCGGAGGTATTGGCGCAATTGGGGTGGTTATCGCAGCCGTCGCAAACAGTATTGTCCTTCTGTTTGCTTCCTTAATTTTGTATGGGGCTGGCACCGCTACTAACCTGCAGGCCCGCTATGCAGGCACAGACTTGGCAAAGCCTAAACAGCGAGCGACTGCCGTGAGTATTGCCATGGTCTCCACTACATTCGGGGCCGTTGCAGGACCAAACCTGGTGGAAGTCATGGGACGATTCGCTACATCCATCGGTGTCCCCGCACTGGCTGGTCCTTTCATCTTGGGTGCGGCAGCCTTTATCCTCGCTGGTCTCGTATTTTGGGTGTTGCTTCGCCCGGACCCGTTCATCGTTTCGAAAGCAATCGCCGAAGCGCAGCAGGTGGATCAGAACTCGTCATCCTGTCTAAATGAGAATCAGCTTGCAAGCAACAACCGGGGAATCATCGTGGGAGCCACCGTCATGATTTTGACGCAGATTGTCATGGTTGCCATTATGACGATGACGCCTGTACATATGAAGCACCACGGACATGGTCTCTCTGAAGTAGGTATCGTCATCGGTTTTCATATCGGTGCGATGTACCTTCCCTCGCTCTTGACGGGGGTACTCGTTGACAAGATCGGTCGCTCCACAATGGCCTATGCTTCAGGTGTCATACTGCTTGCGGCCAGCCTGCTTGCTGCTTTTGCGCCAGCCGATTCGATGCCGCTACTCATTACCGCTCTTGTGCTGCTCGGACTGGGCTGGAATTTTGGATTAATCAGCGGCACAGCGCTCATCGTGGATGCAACGCAGCCCGCCACTCGTGCGAAAACGCAGGGAACGGTTGATGTCTTGATTGCCTTGGCTGGTGCATCCGGTGGAGCCCTGTCTGGTATGGTCGTCGCCAATGCCAGCTACGCAACACTTTCCCTTGCCGGAGGCGCTTTATCGCTGTTGTTGGTCCCTGTCCTGATATGGTCCCACAGGAAGAGCAAACACAGTGTAGAGATCTCCCAAAACTAAAGCCACCCTCAGCAGGTGGCTTCTCCTCTATCCCAAGTACCCCGAAACAAAAAATAACACTGCTCACAGGCAGTGTCATTTTCCTCCAACCACTTTATTATCATGCCGCTCATTCGGACTATGCTCATCTACAATCTGTTTCAAGCTAGCGAAGCCAGGAGTAAATTTGCTGTTGGGAATCTTCTTCTTGGAAGAGAGATTTTTCGAGTAAACAGCAGTTTCGTTGCCTCTTTTCGCGAAGAACTCAGCTAATTTCATCGTATCCCACTCCTAACTAGCTCTCTTTAAGGTTTTGACCTTATTCACAAACTTGGTAACAAATCCTAATAATAACATATACGTAGTCAACCGCTCGAACTCCTGCATATTTTCGGGAGTAAATGTGTCATTCTTGTAAACAGCGACCGCGAATCCAAGCCTGAACTTTCCAAAATTTTTTACAATCGCAAATTGTTCAATATCCGTGTTTTGAATGCGTCCCTTTACTTGTTTATCGGCAATTCTACAATCCTCTTGAAGCATGGAAGACAGTAGCAGCGTACGTACTGTTTCAAAATCTTTCAACTCGGTTAAGTAAAACACTTCAAACTGCTTGTCATTATTCGTAGGTACGATCCAATAACAGCATAGCTCGTCCGGCTTCAATCCATAAATCGTCTTTACTTCCATTTCAAATGCCTTCATAAACGTGATCGCATTCGCATTAATAATAGCTGATGATTGACCACTTCCATCCAAACTGTAAATCGCATTGGCCAATTCTTTCTCACAATATTTCACTTCCATCTGAAACTCGATATCGTTCCCTCTAATCTTGTTGCAGATGAACAAAACGATGAATACCATTCCTGCCAAAATGGCGGAATACAAGATAGACAAACCTAGAACAGAGCCTAATGAAGCTAGTTTGTTTTCCTCAGGTGGCGGTGCTAGGATAAACAGCCATTCGATCGGTTGAAACATCCACTTATGTATGACTGCTATCAAATCTGGCAGCAAACCTTTTAACAATTCAAATACGAGCCATGAGACCAGAACGAACAAGATGCCAAGAACAGAAAAAACAATTTTTACATTGCTCTGTACAAGATTCTTTAGCACCTGTAAACCTCTCCTTCTGGTAAAGTTTTACATTATTTTAACATTTTATTTCGATTCTACAAATAGGAAAAAACTACCTACATTTAGGTAGTTTTTTAGGCGTCTCTATCGTAATCGTACTGACTTTTTGATTACCTATGTACTGTATCGTCTGCTGTACAATCTTGCTGTTTTCTTCGATTCTCTTTAGCGGTTTAAATGAACTCAACAATTGCGAATTCCCCCTATCGGTATACTGGGTGTACTTCGTAACGAAACGCTCCTTTATTGGTCTGCCCATTTTTCACCTCTATCAAACACGAAATGATCATCATGACCTTCAGCCTTCTAGGCAATACCCCATACCTTATGCCGTTCTGATTTTGTTTAGACCCCTCTTCTGGGTGCTGCTTTTCCACTGTTAGTGACGGTTTTGTTACAAACAATGTTGCACCCATTGACACAATAACCTTCCACATTCCTTGCAACAAAAAAGGATAATCCAAACGAAAAGGAGTTAGTCAGAATGAATTCAGTGATATCGAAGAATGAAACCATTCTTTCCTATATCATTGCCATAGCGCTTATCTTGCTCATGGTAGCGGCTTCCGCCATACTCGATGATCCCGAAGTCATTCTACCTGAAATAGCAGCGATGGCGATAGGCATTTGGGTATATCGAGAACCGGGATGGATCAGGCAGCCTTCTAAAATTTTTGTGGCTCTCCGTCGTCATTTTTTCCTTTCTCATCATGCTCGGCGTTCTCGCCTCCAAACTGAATGGCGGTCTGGAGAAGAAAGTGAAGATACCGTATCAGTATATGCTCGTGTTCTTGATTTTGACTTTCGTTTGGATCGGTTTATGCTGGGTGGCTGGTTACCCACAGTTAGCAGCTATTCCGCCCATACTCGTCGTTGTATATGAATCTTTTCACAAGCCGATGTTCAACGGCAAGATGGCCTTCAAGCTCGGATTGGTGTTAACCATATCAGCGACAGTCGGTACATTGCTCTACTTTGCGATTGATTCGTGGGTGATTGTCATGCTGCCCGTGAGTGCGCTCATCGCTTCGACTTTCTTCTTTGGCTCCGTGCTCATATACAAGAAGTGGGAAAGAAAAAGAAGTCAGCTTCATGCCCCGAGGAAATAGCCCATAACAATAGAGCCACCCATCTAGGGGTGGCTCTTATCCTTATTTCGCCTTTGAGGTTACCTTCTCTACTTTGTTTTCGCCCATTTTCACTTTGAATACATCTTTTTTTTCATGATCGGAAGCTTGATATTCGTAAAAAAAGATGAACTCTCCCCCGATGTTTATCGATTGATTGGAATTGCTGCCTAATGGATACAGCGGGGTTGTCTTGCCGTCCGTCATATTCATTCGGCCTACCGTGTGTACCCCTTTTATTTCTGAGATGTAGTATAGATACTTCCCAGCAATAATGATCGGATTCTCTGCTGGAGGCAATCCTTTCTTGACGAGAGCAGTCTTTCCATCCGTTAGTCCGATTTTGTAAACATCGACGACTCCCTTATCGTTGACCCATTTTGTGTAGTAAATGAAATCACCAGACAGACCGACAAGGGTCAGCCCTGTGTCTTTGCTTACGACCTTTTTCTGCGTTCCATTCCGCTTCATTTTGTATAGTTGACGACTCTCATTGGTGTAGAAAATCCAATCCTGATAGAAATAAAATTCCTCAAACTGATCAAGCAGCTTCTTTTGATTTTTGCCGTTCGTGTCCATCCTGTACAAAGGACCATAACCATCTGCGTAGTAGATGATATCTCCCACTACATACAATCTATATACGTTATTGCGATCCCCTTCCGCAAGGCTTCCACTTTTGATGACTGTTTTCGAACTGCCGTCTGTCTTGATTTTCATGAGCTCCGTCACATCTTCATACGTATCATTGATATCGAAATGGGGCATCTCTAGCTGATAGATTTCTTTCATAGGCTTATTGCGCGTATAGTAAATCCAGTCACCTACAACATTCAAATTATCGGCCCAATCACTGCTCAACTTTTGAAGAGAGCTTCCATCCTTTTTGATTTTGTATAAGCCATCGTTGTTATAAAAAATCCACTCTCCTTGCACGGTGACAAAGCTTCGATCTGAATTGATATTGACTGGATCGCTGCCCAAGACATTTATCACTGGCTTTTTGGTTGGCGCAGTCGCCATTGTTTGTTGATTGCCAAAACCAAAGACCACAATCAGACATACTGCCATCGCAATGGTGATTATCCATTTCCCTTTATGTTGCACCATGCACCCTCCCGTTCATAGCCTACTATAGACACAGTGGAGATATCCCCCATTCCTATACAATCCGGCAACACTGATTGATATGTACCAAAACGAATCCGCTTTTGTATACCATTATATGGATTTTTTTCAAAAATATATACAGAAAATACTAATACATTTGAACAATGTAACCTCGTGGCGGCAATATGTCAGTATTACCGTTATCGAGTTATTTTGAGAAGAGAAGAAGCCACCCATCATAGGTGGCTCTCTCTCTGTCTCTATGCTAAAGGGAAATGACACGCGACCTGCCGATCCTGTCCAACCTCTATAAGCTCGGGAATCTCCTTGCTGCATCTCTCCTGCGCCATTGGACAACGAGGATGAAAACGACAACCTGACGGCGGATTAGCCGGAGATGGTACATCCCCTTGCAGGACGATCCGCTCTTGTCGCCTATGCGGAGTAGGCTTCGGAATCGCCGACAACAATGCCGCCGTATACGGATGCAGTGGCTGTGCAAACAAGTCATCCGTTCGTGCAATCTCCACCATTTTCCCCAAGTACATCACGCCTACCCGATCAGAAATATGGCGTACCACATTCAGACCATGCGCGATAAATAGATAGGTCAGCCCCATCTCTTTTTGTAATTTCATCATCAGGTTCAAAACCTGTGACTGTACGGACACATCCAGCGCAGAAACAGCTTCATCCGCCACAATAAACCGTGGTGAGAGTGCAATCGACCGCGCAATACCGATCCGTTGCCGCTGTCCCCCGGAAAACTCATGCGGGTACCGATTCCGCCTCGAAGGATCAAGTCCCACCAGACTCATCAGCTCGACTACGCGATCATCTATTTCCTTTGCAGACGCACGCAGATGAACCCGTAACGGCTCTCCAATAGTATCACTAACCAAAAATCGTGGATTCAACGAACCAAACGGGTCTTGGAATATAATCTGCATATCCCGTCTCAGCTTCAAATTCTCTTGTCTGTTCACTTGATGAATATTGGTTCCATCAAACAAGACTTCTCCACTCGTCGCCCTTTGCAAATTCAGCACGACACGCCCCAGCGTCGACTTCCCGCAGCCGGATTCTCCTACGAGCCCAAATGTCTCCCCTGGCCGAATTCCGAATGATACATCATCTACCGCTTTTACATGACCGACGACACGACTCAACAAGCCTGCCTTAATCGGAAAATACTTTTTGATATCTTTTGCTTCGATCAAATATTCCCGGTTCATTGGGGGTTCACCTCTGCTTTGCTTCCAGCGACTGAATTGGCACGCTGATTTCTTCTGAAGTGATTGCTGACATCTTCGTTCAACCAGCAAGCCACTTGTTGTCCCGTAACCACCTCGCGCAAGATGGGTTCCTCTTTTCGGCATTTGTCAATCGCATGCGGACAACGCGGGTGAAAACGGCAGCCCGTCGGCAATTGGGTAATGCTCGGGATGGTGCCCTGGATCGTGTACAGTTCACCACCGCGCTCCCCTTCAAATCCGGGAATGGACTGCAGCAAGCCAATCGTGTAAGGATGCCGGGGCTCGTCAAAGATCCGTTCGACCGTTCCCTCCTCCACAATCGTTCCTGCATACATCACCGCGATACGATCCGCCATCTCTGCTGCTACCCCCATGTCATGAGTGATCAGTAAAATCGACATGCCCAATTCCTTTTGCAGCCGTCTGAGCAAATCCAAAATTTGCGCTTGAACCGTTACATCAAGAGCAGTAGTTGGCTCATCTGCTATCAGCATTTCCGGGTTGCAGGCCAAGGCCATCGCGATGACAACACGCTGGCACATTCCTCCGGACATTTCGTGCGGATACTGCTTCACTCGTACTTCCGGCGCCGGAATCCCAACCAGGCGAAGCATTTCGATCGCTTTTTTAAACGCATCCTGCTGGCTCATATTTTGATGCAGCATCAAGCTCTCCGCAATTTGATCGCCTACCGTAAACACCGGATTGAGAGCCGACATCGGGTCTTGGAAAATCATCGCGATTTTGTTTCCGCGAATGTGCATCATTTCATCCAAGTCCTTTGCCGCCAGATCCTGACCGTGAAACATGACGTTCCCACTCTGAATAAATCCGCCCGCATAATCAATCAGTCGCATGACCGCAAGTGACGTCACACTCTTCCCGCTGCCGGATTCCCCTACCAAGCACACCGTCTGTCCTTTGCCAACGTTGATGCTCACTCGATCCGTGGCCTTGACCGTGCCGTCATCCGTAAAGAAGCAAGTGGTCAAATTTTTTATTTCGAGGATGTTGCGTTCCACTTGTTCAGCCTCCTTTTCGGGTTCTTCTTTTTCTTCCGTGGGTCGAATGCATCGCGAATACCGTCTCCGACGAAGTTAACCGCTAGCACCACGAGCAAAATACAAAGACCAGGATAAAGTGCTTGCAAAGGATCGACCAGCATGAATTCCTGCGCCTTGCTCAGCATTAATCCCCAGCTTGTTTCAGGTGGTTGAATCCCCAAGCCTAAATAAGAGAGACCTGACTCTGACAAAATGGCCGAACCAACCATGAGAGTTGCGTACACAATAATCGGAGCCATTGCATTGCGAATCAGGTGACGCGTAATAATGCCCCAGTGCGAAACGCCGATCGCTCTTGCTGCTTCCACATACTGCATTTCCCGTAGCTGCAAGAACTGGCCGCGCACCAGACGTGCCACACTTGTCCAGCTCGTCAGTGACAAAATCAGGATCATGTAGATAAATTCCGCTCCGAAGAGAGCCAGAACCAGAATGTTAAAGAACAAACTCGGAATGGAGTTCATCACGTCCACGAGACGCATGAAGCAGGTGTCAATCCAGCCGCCGAAATAGCCAGAAATCGCTCCAATCAGCGTCCCGATGACAACCGCAGCAAAAGCAACGCTGAAGCCGACTAGCATGGACACCCGGCTGCTATGAATGAGGCGGGATAAGATATCACGACCGAGCTCGTCTGTTCCGAGCACATACCCTTCTGTTCCAGGAGGCAGGTTGGTAATCATAAAATCGACCTTTGCTGGATCATGCGGCGCAACCCAATCGGCAAACACAGCGATCCCAATAAAAAACAGGAGCACGATCAAGCCACCAACGGCATACGGATTGCGCATGAATTTTTTGCCCGCAGTTGTCCAGAGCCCAGGGGGCTTTTGGCCAACAGGATTCGTCGGGAGCTGTCCACCCGGTCGATTCGTTTCAACAACAGTGTCATCTTGAAGCTGTACTTGACTCATGCTGCCCTGCCTCCTTTGCGTCCAAGCTGCACACGTGGATCAACCAGTGCGTAGATTAAATCGGCTAGCAGGTTTCCGATAATTACCATCAGCGAAATCAGCAACGTGATCGACATCAACACAGAATATTCACGGGCTACAGCCATTTCTACAAACAGACGCCCCATGCCTGGCCAGTTAAATACACTCTCTGTCAATGCTGCACCTGCTACCAGAGTCGGCAAATCCAATCCGATGATCGTCACAACAGGAATTAGTGCGTTCCGCAGAGCATGGCGGAAAATAACGCGTCTTTCCTTCATCCCTTTAGCACGAGCCGTCCGAATATAATCCTGCTCCAAAACCTCCAGCATACTGGCGCGCGTATATTTGACATAGGCTGCAATGTTCACCAGTGTTAACACCGAAACAGGTAGAATCAAGTGCAAAATGAGGTCGCTTACTTGTCCCTCTTTCCCCATCGTGTACATGTCAGATAGTGGGAGCAGATTCAACTGCATCGCGAAATACTGTTGTAGCATAATCCCAAACCAGAAGGTCGGCATCGCGAATCCGAGATAGGCAACGATGGAGGCGATTTGGTCAGATAGGCCGTATTGTTTTGTGCTGTTGTAGATCCCCCAGGGGATGGCGATCAGCATGGAAAGTCCCCACGCTACAGACATGAGCACAAACGTATTCCAGACCGTTGGCCACAATATATCGCCAACAGGAACGTTATTTTTAAAGGTATGGCCCAAATCTCCTTGCAGCAAATTACCGACCCATTTCATGTATTGAATATGGACTGGCTGATCCAACCCCATATTTTTCATCTGGATGAGCTGTGCTTCAGGAGACATTCCTGGTGAAAGCATGACTTTTAGCGGTCCTCCGGGTGCTGCATGCATAAGTCCGAACGAAACCACTGTGATCAAAAATAAAACAAGCACGGCTTGTAGTACGCGGCGTACTAAATATTCAGTCAATCAGCATCCTCCTTTCGTTTGAAAGGGGAAGGGACATAAGGCTGCCCTTCCCCCTTTTCCTATTGCTAACCGCTACCAGCCGAGCTTATTTTTTGGTATCGTCGATCCACCAGTTCAGGAAGCCAAAGGTCTCCCCATATGGAATCATGGATACTGGTTTAAACTCATCCTTATATTTGACGCGAGAAGTCATGCCTCGTGGCGTTCCGTACTGATACATGAATACGTATGGCAGGTTCGTCGAGATTTCTTTTCCGACTTCTTTATAGATCGCTGCACGCTCCTCTTGTTTAACCGTGGATACCGCTTTTTCCCAGAGCGCATCCAGCTTCGGATTGTCGTACCAGCCAGCGTTGTTGCCAGGCGGGAATGCCTTTTTCCCGAAAGTAGAAATGCCATCTGGATCTGGATCAGACAATTGCCATCCGAGTAGCAGAACCTGGAATTTACCAGGGTTGGCATACTGATCGACAAGAGCCGAGAAGTCTAATGCTTTTGGCTTCGCTTCAATTCCGACCTCTTTCAGGTTTTGCTGAATAACAACTGCTGCCTGTTCACGACGACTGTTCCCCGAGTTGAAAATGAATTCAAAGGAGAAGCGATTGCCGTCTTTGGCAAGGATTCCATCTGTCCCGGCTACCCATCCGTCTTCTTTCAGCAATTGTTTTGCTTTCTCTACACTATATTCGTAATGGACTGCTGCATCGCCCGGGTCTGCCCATGTACCTGGCAGGAACGGTGCATCCATAATTTTTCCGGTTCCTTTCAAGATATTGTCGATAATACCTTGACGATTGATTGCGTGAGCGATGGCCTGACGCGTTTTTTGACCTTCAAACAACCCGTAATTGTTCGGGAAGTTCTTCTTGTCGAAGTTGAAAGCAAAGTATTCATAGCTAGGACCTGGCTCCGTCGAAATGTTGATATTTCCTTTCGCCTTCACCGCTTCGAGCTGCGTGACAGGAATAGAATCTACCAAGTCAACGTCGCCTTTCATCAGAGCCTGTACTTGTGTGTTTTGATCCGCATAGATTTTGTACACAACCTTTTGGATATGCGGCTTCTTTTCACCCCAGTAATTTGGGTTAGCATCTAGGACATGGAATTCCTTTTGTTTCCATTCTGACCATTTGTACGGTCCGGAAGTAGGTGTCTTGGCTGGATCTTTTCCGTAAGGATGTGCTTGCAATTCTTTAAACGGTACGTCTTTCAGCACGTGGGCTGGTGCCAACTTTTGCATTAATCCAAAAGCAAATGGAGCGTACAATTGAGTCAATTTGATTTCTACGGTGTAATCATCCAGTTTTTTCATCTCTTTAACTTTGTCGTATTTCGTAATTTCTGGTGATCCAGTCTCAGGATTTTTGATGGCATTAATGGTATAAATCAAGTCGTCAGCCGTAATTGGCGTTCCATCGGACCATTTCGCATGATTCTTCATCTTGATTGTATAGGTGAGGCCATCCTCGCTTATTTTCGGCAACTCAGCTGCAAGGGACCAAGGGTAAACAGCTAAATCAAAAGATGGATTTCGATTGTACAAATACGCCTGGGTGTACTCCATCACGTCGCCGGATGCCGTGTCATTTCCGAAAATCGGATTGATCGTGACGATGTCAGACGTCGTAGAATGCGTAAACGTTCCACCGTCTATTGGTTTCTCATCATCCGTACTGGTCGCCTGAGGAGCCACCTGCTCCACCGGTTTTTTTGTTGGTGCGGGTGTTGCAGTTCCTGGCGAAGCGTTGTTCCCGCTTGAGCACCCGACCAACAGCGCGCCGGTTAACGAGAGCAACGCTAACGGCTTCAACCAACCTTTCCCTTTTTTCAAATCATTTCCCCCTCTTTCACATGATTTCAAGCCTTTTCCATAATGGGCAATACATCCCAAGACTTGTCTTTTTAATATTAAATAATTTTCTGTTATTTGAAAATATTTTCCCTTTAAAAGATTTGAAAAAATCAGATGATTTTATATCCTTTTATAAATTTTAACAAATCCCCCTTCTAATGAAGGGGGGTGAAATGCCTGTCTAAACAGATTGATCCCGCAGTAATTCACGTACAATGCTCAGCGCCTTGTCGATATCCGCTGTCTCAATACCTGAATGAGTCACCGCTCGAATTCTGCCGTGACCGAGCTCAGCTACGCGCAGCCCATGCGCATGCGCGGCTTCTATGAAGGTCTGCCACGTATGGACTGGATGGTCAATCCGGAAGAACACAATATTGGTCTCTACATCCTCCACATGAATCACGATTCCTGGAATCTCCGCCAGACCACGTGCCAAGCGAAGGGCGTTTGCGTGATCAACTGCCAATCGATCCGTCATTTGCTGCAAGGCAACCAGGCCTGGCGCTGCAATAATTCCTGCCTGACGCATACCACCACCCAGCATTTTGCGAAGACGATACACTTTCTGAATAAAATCCTCTGTTCCCACGACAATGGAACCAATCGGGGCTGACAACCCTTTCGACAGACATATTTGCACGGAATCCGCATAGCGCGCAATCTCAGACGCATCCACGTCAAGAGCAACTGCCGCATTGAACAAGCGTGCGCCGTCCATATGAACTGGCACAGCCTTTTCGTTTGCAAATGCGCGAACCTCTTCCAAATAAGACAGCGGTAGGACACGTCCCCCCATCCGGTTATGCGGGTTTTCCAGGCAGATCAGGGAAGGCAATGCGAATTGTGGATCTTCTGGCTCCAACGGAAATACCTGCTCCATATCAGCGATGTCCAACCTTCCATCTGACTGTGTCGGAATCGGCTCGTACATAATGCCGCCACACACGGCCGCACCACCCGCTTCATAGATGTATATGTCGGTCTCATTGCCTACTATTACTTTGGAACCGCGAGGACAATGCGCCATTAAGGTTGCCAGATTGGCCATCGTTCCACTCGGCATGAGAATGGCAGCCTCTTTGCCCAGCTTCCGGGCCGCTTCTTGCTCCAATTGGCGAACCGTAGGATCTTCCCCATACACATCGTCACCGAGCACCGCCTCTTGGATTGCATCCATCATCTGCTGTGTCGGCAAAGTGAATGTATCGCTTCTCAATTCTATCAACGGTTTCATACCCCACTCTCCACTTGCTGTTCTACTTGTACTGTCAGGCAGTCTTTCACCTGCTGGATCAGCTCAGCGGTCTCGCTGTAATGCTTGCCTTCCACAATGACATAGCCTAGACGATGCGAGAAATTTTGCGGAGGCTGGACGTTTTGCCCGATTTTCGCATGCATCGCCACTTCAGCAATCCCCGGCAGGTTGAGAACGTTATCCATTCCATGCATCCCGCTAAAGGTTCCGTGACTCTCAGACACGAGAAAATGAATACCTGCATAGCGTTGCTCTTCGAGGGTTTGAGACAATTCAGGAGCCAGTCCAGCCGCACACCGAATCTGTTGCAAAAGCAGATCAATCCCTGTTGAACGGCGAACCAGCTCTGGAATCATTCCACCGGCAAGCCTTGCGTTGACTTCGATGACAACACAACCTGCTGATGTCCACTTCACTTCTGTATGGGCAGCACCGAACTGGTAGTTCACCGCCGCTAACGCCCTTTCCACTGTTCGCTCGATCTCCTGCTTAACTTCTGTAGACAGCGGTGCAGGGAAAATATGCCCTGCTTCCACGAAAAATGGATATCCCGTTAACCGTTTCTGGGTAATGCCGATGACAAAGCATTGCCCTTCCCACGAGAACGTCTCTACACTAAATTCAGGGCCCTCGACATACTGCTCGAGAAGAACTGTTCGAGCTGTTTCTTGACCGCGCGCATTGTACTTAATCGCAAGGATTTCCGCTACCATCTGCTCCACTTCCTCCCAGCTAAAGCACAGCCGCACGTTATTCGACCCGCTATCGTCAGCAGGCTTCACCACGCAGGGCAGAGAAATGAAAGAGCGCGCTTCCATCAATGCCTCTAGAGAGCCTATTGCCAAAAATTCAGGCTGAGACACTTGATGCCCCTGGAGCTTCTTCCGAAATATCGCTTTATTGCGGCAGGCCTCAATGGCCTCCAGAGAATTCCCTGTCCAACCGAATTTTCGGGCCAGCTTGGCTACCGATTCGAGGTAATAGTCGCTTGTCGACATGATTCCAGCTATCTCTCTGCCTTCCTTAATCACTTGTGCTACACTGTCAGTCAGCTCTGCTTGGGAATTCGTATCTGTCATGACTACGTGACATTCCAACTCATTCAAACCGTGGTAACGTTCAGGCTTCTCTGTGAAAAATAAGGGGGCAAACCCCAATTCGCGCGCCTTTTTCATAGCGAGCATACCTGTCCCCGTCGTATTCGCTTCAACGAACAGAAAGTGTTTGTTCATTTGG
Organism: Brevibacillus brevis; assembly: GCF_900637055.1. Lineage (NCBI taxonomy): Bacteria > Bacillati > Bacillota > Bacilli > Caryophanales > Paenibacillaceae > Brevibacillus > Brevibacillus brevis. The sequence continues at coordinate 562,239 of NZ_LR134338.1, read as the reverse complement.
ATACATCCCCATCAATTTGGAATAGGACCAGCTAGTCACGACTGTCTTTGGTTCCACACATTGCGGCGTGTCTCGCAGGTTCATTTGCATCAAACCTTTGCTCTCTCGGTAGGAGTGGCTATAGATCGTATCGACATAGCGATCCCCTCGATCGGGCAATATGGCCACGATATTGCACTCACTCCCGACTTGGCTCGCTAACCAGTTGGCTACGGCGTACACGGAACCCGAGCTGTTGCCAGCAAAAAGATGCTCGTTACGGGCCAACTGCAAGGTAGCCGCAAATGCCTCAGCATCGTTCAACCAATGCACTTCATCGATCATGGAAAAGTCTACATTTTTGGCGATCAAGCTGTTTCCCAAGCCACCTTGTAGACGCGTAGGCTGATCGGGCTGTCCGAATATCACACTCCCCGCTGCATCAACCGCAACGACGCGCAGCTCCTTATAATGACGCTTCAGTTCTCTGGCGGTCCCGGACAAGGAGCCTCCGCTGCCGACTGCACCAACAAGCACGTCAATTCGTTCGAGGTCCTGCATCAACTCGGATGCCAGCGCAGCATATGCACGCGGATTTTCCGGATTATCGTATTGTCGAGGCCAGAACGCTCCCGGATACTCGCTCAATAATTCTTGGAGTCGTTCCAGTCTGGCGCTTTGCCACCCTTGTTTCCCCATCTGCGAAACTATATGAACATGGCAGCCAAGCGAGGTCAACTTGGCATAGGTAATCGGGTCAATTCTCGGATCAGTCACGATGTGTACGTCGTGCCCCAACTGACGCCCAACCAAGGCCAAGCCGCAAGCCAACGTTCCTGACGAGCTCTCGATAATCGGCATGCCCTCCTGAAGTTCTCCCGACTGTATCGCTGCCAAGATCGACTGCTTGGCTACACGATCCTTCATGCCGAACGGATTCATTAACTCGAGCTTTGCAAATACGGAACCCACTGCCCTTTCATCAAGTCTCAGCTTGACCAGAGGGGTATCCCCGATCGTATCGGCCAACTGTTTATACCGCATCAACGCTCACATCCTTCCCTTGCTTGCCAGAATGAAGCCTCTTCATTACCCTCTCCCGCCTTTCTTCGATCGCCTGCAATTGCCCTTGTCGATCTTGCCACTCCCGTTGCAGCTTCTCTGCATGCTCCCTCTGTGCTGTCAGCATCCGCTGTACTTCCTCCGGATTCGTGGAGCCTGTTGATTTCTTGGCGTACAAGCCGCCCTGCACATCGAAGGAAGCAGCAAGGAGTGCAGCCGTATCCGGTACTTGAAAGCCTGCTTCCGCGCAAGCCTCATGGAGTAACCGTGGATCTCCCGGCTCCGGCGATACACCGTGTTCCAGCGCGCTAACGATGTATCGGCCTGCGATTACCTGGGCGGTGCGATACGGAATCTCATGCTTCAACGTCAGCAAATTCGCAAGAGTAAATCCTCCAAAAAAGTCCCGTTTACATATTTGGAGCAAACGCTCCTCATTGAATTGCAAATGATCGATAACCGCTTTTAACAGGCGCAGCAACGTTTTGGTTTGTTGAAACAACGTCAGAAGATGAGTGCCTGCCTCTTTGGACGTCTCTACCAAATTCGTGAAAGCAGTATTGCGCTGACCTAGCACCATATCCATATAAAATCCGGTTAGATGTGCACTCTTCCCCCGGATACGCTCCAGGATCGGGAAGTTTCTTTTTTGTGGCATGGCAGAAGATATTCCGGATAGCTCATCCGGCAATTGGAGGAAGTTCATTTCGCTGCTGCCCCATTGAATCAAATCCGTTGTAAACCGGGAGACCAATACCGAGAAATTGGACAGCTCTCCTGCCATCCTCAAAACCCATTCCCGAGATGCGACCGCCGACAATGCACTCATCCGAGGCTGTCGGAACCCAAGCAGCTTGGACAACCGTTGACGATCCCACGGCAGTTCCACCCCTGCCATGGCCCCTGCCCCAAGCGGGCACTGATTCATTTCGTCATAGATTTGTATCCATCGATTCAAGGCTTGCAAAAATTCACCGTTAATAGAGGAAAGATAGAATCCAGGGGTAATGATTTGTGCGGATTGGTAATGAGTATATCCTGGCATGGGAACCGAACGATATTGAACAGCCAATGTATGCATCGATTGAATAAGCTGTCCCAATTCTCCCATCGCCTCCAGCCATTGCGCACGACCAAATATCACCTGGGCGCACGCTTGAACATCATTGCGGCTGCGATCCATATGCCAACACGGTACCGATCCAGGGAGCAAACCTTCGATATAACGCTCGAGGGCAAAAGAGATATCAGACATGTTCCGTCCGGGGTCAGGAGCTATTGTTTCTGGTGTAGCGCCCTGAAGAGCCTGTGCGATAGGCAAAGCGTCTTGTCGTGTAATCAAGCCCATTCTGACATATTCCAAAAGCATGGCGAATTCAATCTGAATATACCCAGGCAGCAAATGATCGACTTCATATTTGAACTGTGGTTCCAATACTTCATCATGCAAGAGGCGGCTTGGTGTCGAAGCTATACGGCCCGTTAATTTTACACTCATGCAAAAATTACACCTCGCTTCCGACTGAGTAACGATCCAACCAGGAGTTGCACTAAAGAGAGATTCCCCCTGATTTCTGTTCCGCATAATCGTAGTGATGCTCTTTTTTCATTCTCAAGTGTGGATTCATCAACATGAGAACCACAATGAGAAGCCCGGCTCCGCCAATGATTCCAAATATCGTAAAGATGGAAACAAGACCTGTAGTCAGACCTACCAGGAAGACGGAGACAGGCATGGCGCACAGAACCATTACACTGATCAAGCTCGATGCTCTTCCCAAGATTTCCTTAGGCACCATCAAGGTAATCAACGTACTCATTTTGATATTGACGAATGCCGAGCCTATCCCATTCACGAATACACATATAACTTGCCAAACAAGCGGAATGCCAAACGCAAACATTCCGATTCCGATACTGAACAGACTAATGCCGCAGCAAATGTAAATAATCGCATCGTATCGATTCAAATAAGTAATGCATAGGGACCCAAGCAAAATCCCGATAAAAAAGCTGATCTCAAGCATGGCCAATTCGGTAACATTGGTAACGACCAGTGGCAGCAAAATCGCTTCTGGAGCCGTCAAAAAATTAAGGATGGTAAAATAAATCATGCAGTTTCGCAAAAAATCATGCTTTGTAATCGCATGGATTCCATCCTTCAAATCCGTCATGATCATCCTTGCTGTAAACTCACTGACAGTAGATAGGACAAGCTCCCTTTCGTTAATCCATAAAATAATCAGTGCACCTAACAAATAGGTGACGACATTCAAAATAAAAGCATATTCCATTCCAAACGCAATCAACCCCGCTGCCAATGCCGGAGCCGCCAAACTGACAACCGTTTGAATCATCTGCGATAAACTTTGGGCTTGCGTCATATACTGTTCAGGAACCAGTGTCCGTATCGCTACCGTGAGTGCAGGCCTGAAGAAGGCACTGACCGTGGTCAGCAAAACGGCAATGATGATCAGTACAGCAGGATGCAGCATGTCAAACAGGAACAACAGGACAATGCATAAAAGGAGCGCAGCTCTCAATAAATGCGAAACCACCATGATCCTCTTTTTATTTCCTCGATCAACAAAAACGCCCGCGAATAAACCGAATATGATCAATGGAATGGTCTCCGCTGCCAATAAAACCGACATTAACAAAGGACTTTCCGTCAAAACCTTCATTAGCCAAATAAGCGCTAATCGATACACTCCATCTCCCATATTCGAGACAAATTGCGAAAAGATTAAATAGCGATAACTTTTCAAGCCAAGCAACGCCCGAAAAGATACCTTTTCATTCACGCTTACTGGCTGTTCCATCTCGATAATCCACTCCCAATACGAACGGAATCAAATTTTTTGGGAAAGATGACTTCCGAGCCTGTCAGAAGCCATCTCTTGGGATCTGATCCTCTAGGTGTGGTACACATGCACTTCTTTATTCAGCTCACTCAACCATCTATACCCCAGTTCCAGCTTTTGATAGAAGTCAGGTTCTTCTTTCAACAATAAAATACCGAGGCTGGTCCCACTGTGTGCCACGACAGTACCTAACCCTCCAATTTTCTCGTTGATCTCCATGACTTCCGGCAATAATTTTTTAGGCAGAATTTTTTGATTCAAAATCGCACTTCGGGAAGACACGGCACCTATCGTGTGTACATCCCTTTCTCTGATCGCTTTCGAAATTTTTTGCAGCAGGAGACTGTATTCCATCTTTTCCTCATGGGTAAATGGTTTGGTTTGCTTGTTAAACTCAACCGTATCAATTGTTCCCCCCTCATCAATACTTACAATACACAAGGGCGGGAGCTCCCCAAGATATTCTCGGAGCTTGACCTCCTTATGGTAGTAAGCAACAGCTCCTTCATACATCACTCCGTCAGTCGGCTCTATCGTCGATAAAAACAACTCCAGTAAAGCAGGCTCCATTTTTATATGAAAACAATTTTCTACCGCTCTGGAGGCAGCCACCAAATCTGCTGATGAACTTGCCATGCCTTTTCCTACTGGGAGTTCCGAATTGATCTCCAAAATTCCGCCAGCTGGAAAGCCATAATGCTTGAGTATTTTTTCTACGAGTCTTTTCGATTTTTGCTTGGAACGAGGTACGATGACGATCTCTTGTAAGGTTGGAATCGAATAAAAAGTAGCATAGGATGCATTTTTAATAGGCAAAGTCACTAGAAAATCCCGATTATTTTCCCCGAGAATCCCCTGCAGAAGCTCCCCAAAAGTACCGTTAGCTGCTCCGATCCCTACGTCTGTTGTTTGAGGAAAATTACGAATGGAACTCGTCTTTATCATGCTCATAGAGGCCCCCCAATTAAATGGATATCGTTTCTGCAGGATGATAGTTCTTCATAAAATAATCAAAGAATTCTATTTTGTTAAATTGACTTTTATTCGTACTAATAAACACCCCCAGATTCTTTTCTGGCAGCAACCACATGAAGGAGTTATACCCGATTACCTCGCCTGCTTTCGCCAAAATATTTTCATGGACATAATCAGGATGGAATTTCGCAGTGAAGCCATACCCTGTATAAGCCCCTTGTGGGTGAGGCACCGCTTTACTGGCGAACATTTTGCCAATCGAATCTTCTTTTAGTACCCTTTCAGTCCCATAAGCGCCTTTGTTTAATAGCGTCAGCATCCATTTTGCCATATCGTCCCCAGTTGAGAGCAGGCTGCCATCAGGAGAGTCCGCAGGGCTAAAATCGTATCTTTGAATCGGATTATTTTCCAGATCATAGCCTGTTGCCAGCTTCGCCTCCAGCTCTGGCTGCAAAAGAAAATTGCTCCTTCTCATTTCGAGAGGCTTAAATAATTTCTCACTGACATAGCGATGGAAGGGAACGCCAGTCACTCTTTCTACTAAGTAACCTGCCAACATAAAAGAGAAATTCTCATTGCAGTATTGTTCCCCAGGTTGATAAATAACTGTTGGCATATAGTGTTGAATGTATTCCCGCAAGGTTAGGGACTCACGCTCGCCGTAATGGTAGCTTTGGTCATTTCCCGTAAACGGATCGTCAAATCCTGCTGTGTAACTGAGTAAATGCTCAACCGTCAGTGGTCCTTCAACCTTTCTCGGTATTTCCATATCATCTAGATACGGCTGAATATCATCGTTCCATCCAATAACTCCCTGCTCCACGAGTTGGAGGATGGCAGCGACTGTGACAATTTTGGATATGGAACCTACCTTCATTACCGTATCATCCGCACTCATCCGCACTCTTTCGTTTCGATTCGCGTATCCATATGCTTTCTTTAGTTGCACTTGACCCTGATGGACGACAACAACGACGGCACCAGGAATATCATTCATCCTAGAAGCATCAAAAAATCCGTCTACCACTCCCTCGAAATCTACCGATTCTCCGGGGATTCCGCGGTCAGTACTGTTGTGTATTTTCGTCAAGCAATGTTGAATGACTTCATATAAGCTCTCCTGAAGGCATGTCGCTAATCGTTCGATGGTTTCATTTTTATACTGGTTCTCACTGTAAGCCACCATAATGTGAAAACGGCCTTGTAACACCACGCACTCAATATCGATCTTGCATTCTCGGGACTGATCAAGACTCATAGATTCGCCACCAGAAAATGTCGACAATTGAATGTCGCCATCCTCTTCTTTTCGATCCAGATCAAACTGCCCCAAATAATTAAAGCTGACCTCAGGCATTATGCTGTTCTTCCGAGGATTTGCCGCCAAATATTTCAATATCCCGTAGTGAATCCCTTTGTGAGGGATCTGGCGCACATCCTTTTTCATTTTATGGATGATAGCAGACAGATTCTGCTCGTTGCCAACGTCTACAATCACGGGATATTCACTTGTAAACCAGCCTACTGTGCGGTTTATCTCCACATCAGGTAGAATCGATTCCCTGCCGTGCCCTTCCATATTGATGGCGAATCGATCGATATTCGCCCATTTTTTAAAGGCCACCCCGATCGCAGACAACAACAACTCATCAATTTCCGTGTGATAAGCCCGATTGGCCTGTTTCAACAATTCTCTGGTCTGTTGCTCATCCAGCATGATTGTTTTTGTCCTGGTTTGCTTCCGAAGAGGTTTCCATTCAACGTAATCGGTTGGCAACGATTGAAGTTCCATCTCCTCGACACGATTCCAATAGGCACGCTCGACCTCGATTCTATCGCTATGAGCATATTCGTTCAGCTTTTGCGCCCACAATTGGTAGGAATCGCTCTTAAGAGGCAGCGTCATCTCCTTGCCTTGAAGGAGCTGTAGATACGCTCGGTTGAAATCCTCGATTAGTATTCGCCACGATACCCCATCTACGAGCAAATGATGAACCGCCATCAGCAGATGATCGCCATTCTCGCATTGGAATAGCCCTAACCGAATAAGTGGACCATCAAAAATATGAAGACGGGATTGTATTGCGGTGCATTGTGCATCCAACACTTGCTGTAAATTTGCCTCGGTTATATTTCGATAGTCCCACACTTCCAGACTGTACATGCCGTCGCTTTCGCTGACCCCTCGGTTATAGGCTTGATAGCCCGTCTCCGTTTCTCGGAATACCATTCGTAGTGCATCATGGTGTTGCAGGAGCTTTTCCATTCCTTTGCGAACCAGCCTCTCATCAAACCGGTCTTTTCGATAGAGCATAAAAGATTGGTTATAGTGATGGGGATGCTGATTGTGCTCCTGAAAAAACCAATGCTGAATCGGGGTCAGCTGTACAGCACCTTCGATATCCCGCTGATCAATTTTTTGTTTCATCGGTTTCAGTCTTGTACCCAGTTCTGCAATAGTTGGAGATTTAAACAGATCTCTGATCTCCATCTTGTATCCCAAGGATGATAATTGAGAGGCAACTTGTATGGACTTAATAGAGTCCCCGCCAAGCTCAAAGAAATTATCCGATATCCCAACCTGCTTCTCACGCAAAACGTCTTGCCATACTGATACCAATGTCTTTTCGATCTCTGTTTGGGGTTCAACGAATTGCCTATCGCTACGCAGCGTTATGTTGAGTTCTGTTAACGCTTTTCGATCAATCTTTCCATTTGGGGTCACTGGTATTTCATCTAGCTGAACGAAATAAGAAGGTACCATGTACGCCGGCAACGTTTTTCGTAGCGCCTCTCTCACCATGCTTGCTTCCAGCTCTTGCGCAGCCACACAAAAGGCAACCAGCCTCTTTTGACCTGATTCATCCTCTTTTGGGATAACGACAGCTTCTCGAATATCGCTTGTTTTTAACAATTCCGCTTCGATTTCTTCCAATTCGATGCGATTGCCACGTATCTTGACTTGATTATCGAATCGCCCTAAAAATTCGATGTTTCCGCTGGGGAGCCATCTAGCCATATCCCCTGTCTTATACATTTTTTCCCCCGTACAAAACGGATTCTGAACAAATTTTTCATTCGTCAAATCTGGTTGCTTGAAATATCCCCTTCCTACTCCCCGTCCACCGATATACAGTTCGCCAGGAATCCCCGCAGGCACTGCATTGCCGTTCGCATCCAAAATATACATGTTCACTCCTGGCAGCGGCTTTCCAATCGGCAAAAACTTGTAATCTTGCTGTGTCTCTTTCTCGTAATAGGAAGCATCAATGGTTGCCTCCGTCACGCCATAGCTGTTAATGATGCGCATGGTGTGACCGTACCTGTCTACAAGGTTGTGGAATACATGCAACGGACATTGATCCGATCCAAGAATGAGTATTTTCATAAAATCCATGTTGAGGCCCTTCTCATAAATATCGTTCATGAGAGGGATCAGAAGGACCGGAGTGGATTCAAACAGGTTGATTTCGTGCTTTTCCATCAGCTGATAAATCCGTTCCAAATCAATTCTTGCGTCCGCTGGGCAAATGACCAGCTTTCCGCCGTATAACAGGCTCCTTATATAATCTCCAGTAAAAACATCAAAAGCAAAACTCGCCCATTGCAAGCATCGGACCGGGAATTCGTCCAGCTTGTATTCTTGCTTCCATGCCTGTGCAAGCGCTTGAAGCTGTTGGTGCTCGATCATGACTCCCTTCGGCGTTCCCGTTGTACCTGATGTATAAATGACATAGGCTAGCTGATCGAACTGTATGGATAATCCCAAATTTGTATGCTCATGATGATAGGATTCATGGTCATCGAGTACGATTATTTTTTTGTCAAAATCGACTTTCTCTCTTAATGCTTGATGCAGTAGTAAAACTTCCGCTCCCGAATGCTCTAGCATATACCGAATCCGTTCTTCCGGATAATCAGGATCAATCGGAATGTAGGCTCCACCTGCTTTTAAAATCGCCAATACACCGACAATCATCTCAATCGATCTCTCAGCCATGATGCCTACCAATTGATCGGCGCAGACACCCTCCGCTACCAATGTTCGCGCCAGTTGATTCGCTCGTTTATTCAGTGCGGAATAGGACAGCTCTTGCTCTTCAAAAACGACAGCAATGCGATCTGGAGTTCTCGCACTTTGCTCTTCGAACAGTTCAATGATCGTTTTATTTTCATCCCCATTGGTAAAATGCACGTCTATAAATTTGCTTACCGCAGCCTGTTTTTCTTCCACGGACAATAACTCTATCTGTTTGAGAAAAATAGTTGGCTGATTCACTACTTGTTCGATGATAGTATGCAAATATCCAAGCATCCGTTGAACAGTTTCTGGCTGAAATAAATCTGTCCGATATTCAACGCTAAGACTCGCCCCATCTTCTTGATCCAGGCATACAAGCGACAAATCAAAGTTCGTCATGGAATTATAGGATTCGACTGCCTTCATTTCCAGGCCGCTTATCTTTCCGTCTTCCTCTAACTTTTCAATATATTGGAACATAAAAGAAAAAATAGGGTTGCGGCTTACATCTCGCTCAGGGTTAATTTTCTCGACCAATTTATCGAATGGATATTCATTGTGCGCGTATGACTCCAGCGCCAGTTGTCTGCAAGCCTGAAGCGCTTCAACAAAAGTGTGCTTCCTATTCACTTCAAGCCTTAAAGGAAGGGTGTTCACAAAAAATCCGATGACTTCTTCGATATCCATGTTGTTTCTTCCCGCTTCCGGAGTACCGATGATAATATCCTGTTGATTCGTCAGCTTGGACAGCCAAATGCCGACAACGGATAAAGTCACCATAAACATGGATGCATCATACTGCTGAGCAATCTCCCGCATACGACCGAAGATATTTTCTGGAAGATGATAAGATTCCACTGCCGAGAAAAATGTTTGGACGGGCTGACGCTGATAGTCTGTAGGCAAGTCCAATACAGGAATTTCTTTTTGGAACGTCTTCAACCAGTACGCTTCTGATTCTGCCAGCTCTCCGTGATTGATAGCATGGTTTTGCCAGACTGCATAATCTTTATACTGAATGTGCAGAGCAGGTAATACGGGATCGATCCCTTGCTGCAAGGATTCGTAAATCTGACTGAAATCCTTCAGTAAGATCCCCCATGACCATTGATCACTGATCATGTGGTGCATGTTCAGCAGCAATGTATATTTTTCTTCGGCCACCTTACATAACTTCACGCGAAACAGTGCATCGCTCTCCAGGTCAAAGTACGTCTCCGACTCTTGTTGCATGATCAGTTGAATGGCTTCTTGCTTCGCGGCTTCTGACTGCTTGGAAACGTCAACAAATGAATAAGTAAAATCATGATTCCGCAGCACCTGTTGCACCGGATGTCCGTCTTTTACCAGGAATTTCGTTCGCAGAACTTCATGCCTTTGAACCAAGAGCGAAAATGCCTTATGCAGGATACGCTCCTTCAAGGGTCCCGTTATATGGTAAATCGTCGGCATATTATATGCCGTACTTTGAGGCTCCAGCTGCTGAATAAAAAATAATCTCCGCTGCGCATGTGAAACCGGGTAGTAATCCTTCTCCTCTGCCTTGTGAATCGTCGTTCTCTCCTGACTGGTATGGAGCTGACCACTTGCTGACTCTTCCCTGTTAGCCAGTAAGGAGGATAACTCTCGAATCGTTCGATGCTCGAACAAATCCTTGATCGTAGCTTCAATGCCCAACTCTTTTTTCATTCGCAAGCGAACCTGAATGGTTTTCATAGAATGTCCGCCAAGTTGAAAAAAATCATCATCGATCCCCATGTCATCTATGCTGAGCACTGTACTCCAGATCGCTGCTAGCCTTCGCTCCAAATCGTTACGAGGTGCGACGTATGCTTCATTCTTGGTTTGAACCGTATCCACTGCTGGCAATGCTTTTTTATCTACTTTTCCGTTTCGATTAAGAGGCATCGCATCGAGGATCATGATACGCTCTGGAATCATATATTCCGGCAGAATCGTTTTGAGATATTGCTGGAACTCCTGTTCATCCTGTTTTTCATGCAGGACAACATATGAGACGATTCGATTGTCTCCATTCCCATCCTCGCTTACGACCGCGACACATTGTCTAACGCTCTCATGACGTAAAAGGGCACTTTCTATCTCGCCAAGCTCAATGCGATGTCCGCGTACTTTTACTTGGAAATCGGCACGCGTCACGAATACAAGTCTCCCACTTGGCAAATAACGTCCCAAATCGCCTGTTTTATAAAGTCTTTCTTTTTTCTCTTTCAAAAAGGGATTCTCTGAAAATGCATGCTCGGTACGCTCGGGATCATTTACGTATCCCCGCCCTACTCCCATCCCGGAAATGTAGATTTCTCCTACACAACCAGTGGGAACCGGACGCATCCATTTGTCCAGCAAATAGTGCTTCATATGGTCGATGGAGTTGCCCAACGCAACATACGGATAATCATCATGCTGATAAGAACGATCAATGATTTCATGCATCGTATCATCCGAGCATTCTGTCGCTCCATATGTGTTCACTACAATGCCTTCAGGGTACAAGGTCTGCCACTTTTTACACAGTGTTACCGGCAGTCCCTCACCAGTAGAGATCATATATTGCAAGTGTGGCAAGGCTTGTTGTTCCGGAGAGAGAGCCAGCGCAGAGTTGTGCACGGCTTCAATCATTGCTGGAACCATTTGAATCACCGTTACCTTGTCACGGCTTATGGAATGAAACAATAACTCCGGGTCAGTTGCTGTCTCGTTGTTATAAATCACCACTTTCCCCCCTACCATCAGGGGAGCCAGGAATTGCCACACCGATATATCGAAGCAATGGGAAGCATTCTGTACAACAATGCTGTCTTGATTCAGGCCGAGCACATCGATTTTTGCAAATAGGTGATTCAACATTCCTCTGTGCTCAATCATTGCTCCTTTTGGTATTCCGGTAGAGCCCGAAGTAAAAAAGACATTTGCCAAATCATCAAAGGCATTAATGATCTCAGGATCATACGTATCCGCTGTTTGCAAAGAAGTCTTATCCGGACTTACGCCGTTGCCCTCGTTCAAGCAAAACACGATTGGTTTTTGCGCTACTTCCATTGCCAATGTCATGCTGCGTGACTGATAACTCTCCTCGGTCAGTATAACTTTCGCCTTGCTATTTTCCATAATCGTAACCAATCGTTGATCAGGGTGAGCGGTATCCAGCGGAACATAGCAGCCCCCTGCTTTTAGAACGGCCAGAATGCCAACCAACATATCGATGCTTCTCTCTAAAAAGATGGCAGCCAGATCATTTCTACCAAATCCTTCTTTGCGGAGCCAATGAGCCAAACGATTGGAAGTTTCATTCAATTCTCTGTAGGTAATAGAGTGGTTCATATAGACAGCAGCGACAGCATCAGGATTGCGCTTAACCTGTTCTTCTATGATTTGCTGAGCCAGTTGATCCATGTTTCGATGTGACTTCGCAAAATTGCCCATCACGTTCGTCATCATGTTTTGCTCTTCATCCGTCACGGCATTCAGATCGCTGATTTTCATTTCGAAATCCGAGCAAACCTGCTCAAGTATACGGATGTAATGAGACTGTAGCCTTTCCAGATCGCGCTTGGCAGAAGCATGGGGATGAATGAATTGAATCTGTATGGACTGGCCAACCCTCACCATTATTTCAAGCGCGGGAAGGCCACCTCGATAAAGGACGAGCGATTCATAATCATCTCCTACACCACTCACTACCGTCACTATTGTTCCGATGAAAGGATGATCTTCCGGGACTCCAGCATAGTTACGAATCATCTCTTGTGTAATGAATTGATTTTGTTGCAATTCTTCCCAGCTTACCTGAACGATCTTTACAAAATCACATATGTTTTGATTCGCATGTAATGTCAGGAAGACTGGCAAGCTGTGAGCCAATGGCCCAACAATGGTATCTGCCCCTTCCAGTGACTCAGGTCTCCCGGAGACGGTAACACCAGTCGCCACCTTTTCATCCCCACTATACATATTTAATAACAGCAGCCAAGCAGCCTGAAAGACAGCTTCAATCGAGACACCTTGTTTGAATGCCATGCTCTTGATTGTTTGGGAGAATGGTTCGGAAAGTACAGCATGGCAGCTGGTCTGCTGATTCGCTTCCTTTTGTGCGCCCTGTACTGGATAAAATATGGACTCGTTATCATTGTGATTGATTTTATCTATCCAATAGCTTTTCGCTCTGGAGCCATCTTGACTTGACTCCCAGATAAAATAGTCTTTGAATAATGTTCGCTGATGATTAGATGAATGATTGCCCTTTGCTCTCTTTAGCCATTCCTCCAGAAGAAGGCCGCGACTGACATCGTCCATACACAATGCATGATTGGTCCAAATGATAACCGTTTGATTTTCCTCCATCTGCATCACAGATAGTCGGATCAATGGACCTTCCTCAAAGGCAATAGGCTCCTGATGGGATGCAATCTCAGAAAGATACCTTTGCTCTTGTTGTTCAGGAGATAATCCTCGCAGGTCGTGCCAGTCGATAGAAATCGGGAATTGCTTTAAAACCACTTGTACATGTTTATTTTTTAGTTTACGAAAAACCGTTCGCATTAGCGGCGTCTCACTGACTATTTCATTCCACGCTTCTTGAGCTCTTTCCCGTTCGATAGGCTGTTTGATCAGATAGCGCACCGTTGTCATCATGTCTTGGTGTAACAATTGCTTCTGCACCATCGAAAGCTCAATTACTTCCCCTACATTTTCTTTTGTTAAATGCTGCAAGCCCGTGCACCTCTTTCGCTAAAGGAATAGTTGCTCATAATCATCATTTGAAAGAAATTGGCTGTTTAGATGACTGACAAGTTCACGGATTCGTTGATGCGGCTGGGCTATCACACTTTGCAATACGTATTCATATTGGGATAACATTTTTTGCGCGGTCTCCCTCTTGAACACATTTGCATGATAGGTAATGGTTCCATGCAGTTGACCTTGTGACTCGTGGATGCGGAATTGAAAATCTATCGTGGAGTGTGGTTCTTCCTCGTTCATTTCAAACAAAATTTGCGGCTCAGGTTGTCCATGCAGCAACGATTCCAAGCCGTCTTTATATTGATAGGCTTCTTTTACCTTGCGCTGTACTTGCAGAACTAGCTCGGAAAAAAGTGGATTTCCTGATAGATCCGTTCGTAGCAATATGAAAGAAATTCCTTGTAGCTGATCACAACCCGCCCGAAATGCCAGGGCCATATCCTCCTTCTGGCTTTCAGCATGCAAGAGGACCAAAAATGTACTCATGAAAATCTCAAACGAAGAGCAGTCCCAAGATTGAGCCAGACGGGATATTTGAGTCGACAGCACCCCTGTTATTTCAAACTTCTCCCGTTCAAACACAGTTGAATCGCTAGAAAGACCGCTTCCTTCCTCCGGCAATATTTGAAAGGATGGAAAATTGGCAAAGTTCTTCGTCCAGTAGTCTTTTATTGCTTGGCTTTTTAGCATCAGAATATTTTCGCTATCATTTTTCAAAAGAAACAGACTGGCAGCTTCAAAATCGGCAATCCATTTGACGACCGTTTCTTCGTTCAAAATATCCGCATTGTATTCAAATCCTGCCAATATGTCCTGTCGGTTGTCCTTTTCAACCACAAAACATAAATCATACTGGGATATATTTTTATGAATAGGATAAGAACTGATTGTTAAGCCATTGCTTTGAAACGTATTTTGGGCATTGCCCACAAAATAGGCCCCCTCTTGCTTAATCGCTTTTTGATGGACAAAAGCGGTTGAAAAAAAGGACGAATATTTTTTATCGCGATCATAATCCAGCTCTCCTGCTATCAGAGAAAATGGGTAGTTTTGATACTGGGAGTATAATGACAGCTCTTCTTGAACAAGTCGGGCTAACGCTTTAAATGAACAATTCTTCGGGATCTTGATTCGGAGTGGCAGCATTACAAGACATGGTCCCATGATGGAATAAAACTCCTTTTGGGGCCTGCCAAATCTAGGTACACCGATAGTAATGTCATCTTGGCCTGAAATACGAGAAAGAAAAGCAAGGAAGAGAGACAAATAAATAACATCCGATTGATAGTGATGATTTTTACGGTAAGCGATCATCTCATCGCGAAGCTCGTATTTGCACGTAAAGAAAGAAATCCCGCCTTTAAACGACGGAGTACTGGGACGAGTTTTATCCATCGGCAACTCTAGCCTCTTTAGAGGTCCGCCCAGCTTCTTTTTCCAAAAAGCTCTCGCTTCCTCTCCTTCTTGGCTGGCTAAATAATTCAGTTCCCACTCAACAAAATCCGCATAATGATGTGTGGACGGTTGTATCACAAGCTCTTGATCTGCTATCAACTGTTGATAGATCATCGTAAATTCATCGAGCATGAGCGAAACACTCCACCCATCTGAGCAGATGTGGTGGTACTTAAAGCTTAGAATGCTGCCCCTTTCTTTATAATCCAGCAATCTGCAACTGAATAACGGCCCCTCGTCCAACTGAAACGACTTGCTCAGTTCCTGATTCAGATATGCTCGAATCGTCATATCGTCCCAGTCATCAGAAGCCACATGCTCAAAATCCAATACAGGCTCGCTGTAGACTTTTTGTATGGGCTCGTCTTCTAATACAAAAATGGACCGATTGATTTCATGACGCTTCACGATCTCGGTAAGCGTACGTATCGTCATCGTTACATCCAATCGCTGTTCGAATCTGAAAAGAAACTGCTCATGATAAAAAGCACTTGTCGGGTGTACCAAATAGTGAATAAAGTAATCCTTTTGTGTTTCAGACAGCGCGATTGTTTTGATAAAGGTTCTCTGCTTCATTCATGATCACCCCGATACTTTACTGCGTAATGGTTAGGCATGCGGCTTTCACCAGCATGCCCGACAAGCAATCAAGCCGTTAGCTGAACAGTTCATTGAAATCGTATTCTTCCGCCAATTTCAATTGAGATAAACGCTGCCTTGGATTTTCAGTCATTTGGCATAGGATGTGCTCGATTTGACTCATAAACGTATCCATGGCATTCCTGCTAAATACATCCGCATTATATTGTGCAGTAAATGTGAGCTGGTCATGATTCGTGGACAAAAATAACATCATATCCAATTGATCATCTTTTATAAAATGGCTGCCTTCATATGTTTTGACCATCGTTTCATCCAGGAAACGACTTAATGGACAATACCTGTAGATAATGCCGTTTGATTCAGTTAGATTGTTCGAGGCTTGTTGTCCAATAAAAACAACGGAATACAAATTCTTCTTCAGGCCCTTGGCGGCTAGTTGGTCCTCTACGACCAAATTGTACGGATACTCTTGATTCTCATACGCCCCATACGACGTTTCTCTCGTTCTCTTCAACATTTCCAAAACGGTTGGGTTGCCGGACAAATCTGTGCGCATGGCGACGGGATTGATAAGAGGACCAATAATTCCTTCGAGGTCCGCCTGGGTACGGCCAGATAAAGTAGATCCGACAGTAATGATCGTTTGGTCCGTGATGAGCGAAAGCCAAATGTTTATCGCCGTAAGCATGGTCGTATAAACGGTACCGCCTGCCATTCGAGTCAATTCAGAAAGCGACTGTGCTGTCTTTGATTCAATGGGAAGCGACGTTACATTTGAAATCTGGTTGTCGCGAGTGAATGGATGTGCCTCTCGCGGTATGAGCGGTGCATCGACATTTTGTTGCAGCTGTTTTAACCAATAGTCCCGCTGCCGATTCAATTCTCCATTTTGTAACCGGGCTTGCTGCCACAAGGTGTAATCAATATAATCCAGCGGTTTGGAAAACGGACGATGCCCCCCGCTACTTTCTTGTTGATACACGTCCGCCAAATCATTCATAAACACATCTAACGACCAGCCATCAAATCCAATATGATGAGTGCCCAAGAGGAAGAAGTGCTTCGTTGGTGCGACTCGATATAGCCTCATCCGAAAGAAAGACTCTCGGGAAAAATCAAATGGCTTGTACAAGTCAGATTCCAAATCCATTTTGATGCGTTGCTCGCCTTCCGTAACAGATAAGGAAGACAAGTCCACATACTCGTTGTCCGCCTTCAGGTCATCATGCACTTTTTGATACAATTGCCCTTCCTTTTCTATGATGGTCGTACGCATAATTCTGTGCCGTTCAAACATGAGACCCATAGATTTGTGCAGGACATGACTATCAACGGGGCCCTCAACTTCAAAGAGGTACACCCCTCCCACCGCTTCCTGGTCACTGAATTTTGCATGGAACCATTGTCTTCTTTGGCCGTGGGATACTTCAAATAATGACTGACCCGGCTGATCCTCTACTCGTGAAACTTCATGAATATGGGTGTTCGACTCGCTACCTTGCTTGATTTCAGCTATCCGGGCTGCTAGAGCTTCGATCGTCGTAAACTCAAATATGGTTCGCAAGGGGATGTCCATTCCCAGAACTGCTCTCATACGGGATATCACTTGGGTAGCCAATAAGGAATGCCCACCTATATCAAAGAAGGAGTCCTTGATACTAATCTGATTCAGCTGCAAGATATCGCACCAGATGGAGTAGATAAGCTCCTCAGGAATCGTACGCGGTTCAGCGATAGAGGAGTCGGATGGTTTCATCACGGGCATTTTCAGTGCGTTGCGATTAATTTTTCCGCTCGTTGTTTTCGGGATGCTGTCCAGCTTTGTGAAATAGGTCGGAATCATATAAGCAGGCAATTGTCCCTTCAGGAATGTACGCCATTCGTTTACATTCCCTTCGCCCACGATATACGCAGCCAGCTCTGTAGATCCCCTGTCGTTTTGAACGGAAATGACGGCTGCTTCACGAATGGACGGAAGTCTGCTCAATGTCGACTCAATCTCCCCTAGTTCAACCCGGATGCCTCTTATCTTGATTTGATTATCTTGTCTGCCAACAAATTTGATATTTCCGGAAGGCAAGTAATATCCTTTGTCTCCGGTTCGATACATTCTTTCCCCTGCTACAAATGGATTCTCTATGAAAGCTTCCTTGGTTTTTTCAGGATTGTATAAATAACCTCTTGCCAGTCCCAGACCACCGATATAAAGGTCGCCTATGACACCAATCGGAACCGGGTTCAAATTTTTGTCCAGAATGTATATTCTGTTGTTGTCAATCGGCTTTCCTACACTGACACAATCCTTTCCAAACGCGTCCTCGGGCGAGCAGGTATAAATGGTAGAGTCAATTGAGACCTCTGTTGCCCCCCACGTATTATGGAGCTTGGCGTTCAATTTCCGGTAGAACTTGCCTACTGTTTCCGGTAATAGCGCTTCTCCACTGGAGATGACATTTTTTAATGTCCCCAATTTTGCTGCATCATCAGGTGTAAGGGCATCGACAAACATGTTGAGGATGCTCGGCACAAATTGAATGCATGCCACTTGATACTGAATAGCCGCCTGAATAATTGCCTCTGGATCTCGATGCAACCACGGCTCCATCAGTGAAATCCGACCGCCTACAGACAATGGCCAGAAAAACTCAACAGCTGCATCATCGAATGTCAGTGTTGTTTTTTGCAGGACGGACTCCCCTTGCTCCAAGCCATGCTGGCGCTGCATCCATAGCATTCGATTAACCCATCCGACATGGAGGTTTTCAACCCCTTTTGGAATGCCCGTCGATCCTGATGTGTAATAAATCGAAACCAAATCCGTCGGTGTTACGGTTTGCTCCGGCAATCCCTCAGGCATGCTTGCTATCTTTTCCTTGTCTGCCTCTAGCTCTATGCATTGAACATGCGTCGCTTGCTCGAACAGATGCCTGAATTCCCGTTCTGTTATGCAAATATACGTTTTTGAGCTTTCCAGCAAATGAGCCATCCTTGCTTCCGGCAGCTCGGTATCTAAGGGAATAAATGCTCCGCCTGCCTTTACGATGCCGAGAATCGATATGACAAGTTCAAGGGAACGATTCATGCATAGCCCGACAGGTGTATTGGGTCGAACGCCCAGCGTAATCAAATAATGCGCCAGCTGGTTAGAACGCCTGTCCAGTTCCCGATAGGTTATCGTTTCACTGCCCATTTCGGCAGCGATTCGATCCGGGGTCTTTCTTGCCTGTTCGATGAACAAATCATGCAAGCATGTATTCTCGGGAACGGTTGCTTCTGTCCGATTCCAATCCCATACGATTTTGTGACGCTCATCCTTGGGTAACAATTCGAGCGATGCAATCGGAGCGTCCGGTGCATTCACCAGTTCTTGCAGCCAATTTTCGAAATGAACAGCCATTCTTCCCATGGTTGCTTGGTCAAATAAATCCGTGTTATAAATCATGTTCATGATCAGACCAGCTTCAGACTCACCCATGGATAACTCAATATCAAATTTTGATACATTATGACGAACTGGCATGATTTCCAACGCCCCGGCAGACGATTGATAAACATTCGATGACAATTCAGCCCACGTGAACATGGTCTGAAAAACCGGGGAGTAGCTGGTATTGCGTTCAAGCTGAAGCGTCTCTACGATTTTTTCAAAGGGAACATCTTGGTTTTCCTGTGCCAGAAGTGCTTTTTCTTTTACGCGAGCAAGCAGTTGTTTAAAGGTAGGACCGTCTTGAAAACTTGCCCGATATACGAGCGTGTTCACGAAGAATCCAATTAATCCCTCGATTTCTTTTCCATTTCGATTCGCTACAGGGCTCCCCACCAAAATATCCGACTGTCCGGTATATCTGGATAAAAAGCTTTGATAAGCTGCCAACATGGTCATAAATAAAGTCGCATTCTCTTGCCGGCTTACGGTTTTCAATTTCTCAAGCAACGTCGATGGCAGCATGGTCTTATACATACTTCCTGCATAACCTTGAATCGCAGGTCTAGGCCGATCAATCGGCAATTGCAAGACGGGAAGCTCTCCAGACAGTTCCGCTTTCCAATAATCTAGCTGTACACCTATCGCTTCGTCCGTCAGCCATTCACGCTGCCACACAGCGAAATCGGCATATTGAATCGGTAGGGCAGCAAGCTCCGCACGACTTCCACTCTGTGCCTCCTCATAGAAGGCCAGCCATTCTTTCAATAAAATTTCCTCAGACCATCCGTCCGTAATGATATGGTGCATGGTACACAGCAGAACGGACTCTTCTTCCCCTAATGCAATCCATTTTGGCTGAATCAAGGGGCCTCGATGCAAATCAAACCTTATGCTTGCTTCCTGCTCAATAAAGGCGTTGAGTTGCTCTTCTTGCGAGTCCTTGGTTCGTTCTCTCAGATCGATGACAGGCAAAGGTGTAAACTGATACGGTTGGACAGCTTGGAAAGGTTGACCATTTTCATTTGGAAAAACTGTACGCAATATTTCATGGCGCGAAAGCAGCGCATTCCATCCTTTTTCCAGCGCACTTGCATTCCACGGTCCAGTCAAACGCCAAATATGAGGAACGTTGTAAGCTGTACTATCCGGTTCCAATTGATGCAAAAACCATAGGCGCTGCTGTGCATGAGATAATGGGAACTTTTCTGTATGCGGCGCTTTCGGAATCGTTGGTATCCGCTCTCTTTTTCCATTCTGACTGAGCTCCATTATTCTTGTATGTAAACTCGCGATCGTCGGACATTCAAACAAGATTCGCAACGGTATAGACAGCTGGAAAGCGTCCTCCAGGCGGGATATGAGCTGTGTCGCAAGCAGAGAGTGACCGCCTAAATCAAAAAAGGAGGAGTGGATACTAATTCGTTCCACTTTTAAAGTCTCACTCCAAATGGACGCTATCCGACTCTCTGTCGCGGTACGTGGTGCGACAAATTCCTCCTCCATTATGACGGTTTCTGGCAATGGCAACGCCTTTCGGTCCACTTTTCCTTGCGTGGTAAGCGGAAATGCTTCCATTTTCACAAAATAGGACGGAACCATAAAAGGAGGCAATTGCGTACTCGCATACTTTTTCCACTGTTCGACATCTCCATCTCCAGCCATATAGGCGATGAGCCTTTTATCGTCAGCTCCATACTCCTGTGCAATGACGATGGCTTCCCTGACGTCTTCCGGCTGATTCAAGACGGTCTCAATCTCGCCCAGTTCGATACGGTACCCTCTTATTTTTACTTGGTTGTCTTTTCGACCAATAAATTCAAGTCCTCGATCAGGCAAATATTTCACCATGTCACCCGTCTTGTATAAAATGGCTTCCGGGTCTGGATCAAAGGGATGTTTAATAAATTTCTCTTGATTAATCTCGGGTCGATTCCAATATCCCAGAGCCAGTCCCTTGCCACCCACGTACATTTCCCCTACGAGACCAACAGGCACAAGCTTTTGCTTATCGTTTAAGATATACACTTCTGTGTCATTGATAGGGCGACCGATCGAAACGGAGTGTTGGATGGCGCTTCTATTGGTTACTGGATAAAAGGTGGCAAATGTCGTGGTTTCCGTAGGACCATAGCAATTGATCAATAACGTACCAGACAAGTTGTCTACTACCTTTTGAGCGTGCTTGGGGGACATAATATCCCCACCCACCAGCAATTGACGTAACCCTTTTACATCCTCCAGATGGAAATCAATCAGTTGGTGAAAGACTCCTGCTGTTAGCAATAACGTACTGACTCGATAATCACGCAATACCTGCCCCATCTCGCCAAGATCAAGCTCTTTGTATGGAAAAACAACGAGCTTCGCTCCATTTAACAAGCTGCCCCATACCTCGAAGGTGGATGCATCAAATGAAATCGACGCCATATGCAGCATGGTTTCTTCCGCCGTAAGCGATACATAGGATACATGTTTAACGAGCCGGATCACGCCGCGATGAGGAATGAGTACCCCTTTCGGATTTCCTGTCGAGCCGGAAGTATACATCAAATACGCAAGGCTTTCTGGAGTTGCATGCTGCTCCAAATTCGCATCTGATTCCATGCTGATCGCCAGTTGGTCACGCTCAGGGCATACGACCTTCAAGCCTTCTGGCAGCCGCGATACCAAGCTTTCTTGTGCGAGTACTATCGTAATACCTGCGTCTTGCAGCATATAATGGACTCGCTGCAGAGGGTAGGCAGGATCAAGCGGGACATAAGCCCCGCCAGCCTTTAAAATCGCTACCATACTGATGATCATTTCGAACGAACGATCCATATACAAGCCGACCTTGCTATCCGTCCCTACCCCACACTTTTTCAAATAATTTGCCAGCCTGTTGGCCCTGCTATTCAGCTCTTGATAAGTGAGTGAGGCATCCTTCCATAGCAAAGCAATGTTGTCAGGATGAAGCTCAACCTGCTCCTCAAAGAATGCAGTGATGGAATTGTTCATACAGGCCCCTCCTAATTGCTCTTCCATAGTTCCAGCAATTGCTTTTCTTCATCCTCGGTAATGAGCCGCAAGTTTTCTATGCTCTCGTCAGGATATGCCGTCACTTGTTCAAGCCAATTCACAAAATGCCCGATCATTCGTTGTATGGTGGCATACTCAAACAAATCCGCATTGTATCCAAACGAAATCCATACAGAGTGCTCATTCATCACTTCGATTGAAATAGACAAGTCAAATTTGGCAACTTTGATTGCAGTCGTCACAGGCTCAACTTTTCGATTCGGCCATTCCTTTACGTTTCGCAGATGAGTATTCATTGTAAAAATCGTTTGGAAAACAGGAGAGTAGCTTGTATTTCGTTCTGGTTGAAGGGCTTCTACTATTTTTTCGAACGGTACGTCCTGATTCTCTTGTCCACGCAATGCTTTTTCCTTGACTTGGGCGACCAATTGCCTGAAGCTCGGCCCTTCTTCTACATTCGCACGGTAAACAAGCGTGTTTACAAAGAACCCGATCAATCCTTCCATTTCTTTGCGATTGCGATTGGCGACCGGACTTCCGACCAAAATATCTGTTTGTCCGGTATAGCGGGAGAGGAAGCCTTGATAAGCGGCCAGCAAGGTCATGAACAGGGTTGTCCCTTCCTGTCTGCTGAATGCTTTTACTTTCGCTAATAAGGCAGGCTCCACTTGTATATGCTGCATGTCCCCTCTATAGCTTTGAATGACTGGCCGTGGATGATCGAATGGCAACTGCAACACGGGAAGGTCACCCGCCAGCTCATTTTTCCAATACACCAGCTGCTCGTTTACTGTCTCATCCGTTAACCAATCCCTCAGCCACACTGCATAATCCCCGTATTGAATAGCCAATGGCGGTAGATCGATTGGCGTGTCACTGACTGCTTCTTCATAGAAAGCCATCCACTCGTCCAGCAAAATATCCTCTGACCAACCATCGAAAACAATGTGATGAACGGTACACAAAAGAACATACTCCGACTCATTCTTTTTAATCAGCTCCGCTTCAATCAGCGGTCCTTGACTCAAGTCAAATACGCGCTCAGCATTCCGTTGAATATGATGAGTGACGTGCCTTTCCCCTTCTTCCATAGAGAGATGGCTGAGATCAATGACAGGCAACGCTAACGGTTGATAAGGCTTGACGAGCTGTACAGCGGTATCATTTTGTTTTGCGAATACCGTACGAAGCATTTCATGACGTTCAATCAATCGGTTGAAGCCTTTTTCCAATCCGCTAACGTCCCAAGCACCGCTTAAACGCCAGACATACGGAATGTTGTAGACGTTGCTTCCGGGCTCCAGTTGGTCAAAAAACCATAGCCGCTGCTGCCCAAAGGATAGCGGAATCGGTTTCGTCCTATCCACTTGATGCAATGCGGGCAATTGAGCCACTTTTCCGCCTAGACGCAATTCGGATATCCGCTTGGCCAGACTCTCGATGGTCGGACATTGGAAAATATCTCGCAGAGGGAGATGCTGACCGAACACTTCTCGTATGCGCGAGGCGACCTGCGTCGCTAATAGAGAATGGCCTCCCAAATCAAAGAACGAATCAGATACGCCAATTTGATCGATACGCAAAATATCGCTCCATATGAGTGCTAGTAATTCCTCTGTTGTGTTGCGAGGAGCTGTATAGTGATGGCTTACCGTATGGCTGTCAGGCAGCGGCAATGCTTTGCGATCCAATTTGCCACTTGATGTGAGCGGCATTTCCTCCACCTGTACAAAATACGAAGGAATCATGTAAGGTGGCAGCTGTTTTTGCAGAAGGAGCTTATACTCTTCGACCGATGTGGTACCACTGTAATAGGCGATTAACCGTTTATCTCCCGGCTCAAATTCATGGGCAATCACAGCGACTTCCCCAGCGCCTGGCTGCTTCCTCATGAGCGCTTCGATCTCACCCAATTCAATTCGATATCCGCGAATTTTCACTTGGTTGTCCATCCGGCCCATATACTCAATATTGCCGTCTGGCATCCACCGCGCATAATCCCCTGTCCTGTACATTTTTTCTTCCGATAAACGACCATATGGATTCGGGATAAAACGCTCTGCTGTCAGCTCGGGCTTTCCTACATACCCTCGCGCAAGCCCTACGCCCCCAATCACTAACTCTCCCATTACGCCAACGGGCTGCAAGTGACATTCTTTGTTGATGATATAAGCCTGCGTATTATCAATCGGTTTCCCAATGGGAATGACCGTACTGTCCGCGTGACAATCATAGTAGGTCACTTCAATGGTCGTTTCCGTCGGACCATACAGATTGTGGAGAGTCGTTTGATTCCGCTGCTGAATCAATCGATGAAAGCGTTGAACCTGTTCCGCAGTCAAAGCCTCCCCAGTCGTATACACACGCTGCAAGCTTTTGATTTCATCCGCACAATCGTTGCTTTCCAGATGGTCTAAAAAGATGCTGAGCATTGATGGAACAAAGTGAATATAGGTAATCTGGTGTTTGGCGACCGTTTTTACAATCAGCTCCGGGTCTTTTTCTGCATAAGGAGCGAGAAAACATAGCTTGCTGCCGGTGAAAAACCATAAAACTAATTCGGTTACCGAAACATCAAAGCAATAGGGAGTTTTTTGCATGATCGTGTCGTGTTCGCCCAGAGGATAGCGATGAACCATCCAGTTCATGCGATTGACGACAGAGCGATGTTCGACCATGACGCCTTTTGGTGCTCCCGTCGAGCCTGACGTATAGATGACGTAAGCCAAATTTGTCGAGTAAGCAACTGGTTCAAGATTGTCGCATTCTACTTCTTGCTCAGGCATATTCTCGCCAAAGTACAGAACCGGACCATTGAAATCGATCGATGTCCTGAATTTCTCTTGCATGACGACTACTTTCGTATCACTATCCTGAAGAATATAGGACAGTCTTTCTTTCGGTGCCATCGTGTCCATCGGCATATAAGCCCCACCAGCTTTTAAAATGCCAAGGATACCAATCATCATGTCAGGTGAACGTTCCGTCATTAACCCGACTAATGTATCCGGTTTCACTCCCAAGTTTCGCAATTTTCTTGCCAGGAAGTTGGCACGATGGTTGATTTGCCGATACGTCCACTGTTCGTTTTCAAATATGACCGCGATTTGCTCTGGTGTCTGTTCAGCTTGCTCCTCAAAAATTTGATGAATGGTTTTCTGATCCGCAAACGCAACAGAAGTGTCATTCCACTTCTGGAGTATTTGATTCTGCTCAGAGACGGTCAACATTGGCATAGAATGGAGCGTTTGGTCACTGTGGGTAAGAACACTTTTCAGCAATTCGATATAGTGCTCAATCATGCGGCGCATGGTAGATTCGTCATACAAATCCGTATTGTATTCCCAATCCAAGCTGATACTCCCGTATTCCTCCTTCGTTAATAGAGAATGGGAGAGCTCAGAGTGGTTCGTCACTACCACGTTAATATCAAATTTTGCCGATCCGTTGCTAATGCCTTCGGTGAGTTGAATATCCAAATCGGATACAGGTAAATGGGTAACTTTCGTGTCTTGGAAGCTAAACATGACCTGGAATACAGGGTTCCGGCTTTGATCGCGTTTCAGTTTTAACTCATCGACTACCTGATCGAATGGAATTTCTTGATTCTCATAGGCTTCCAATGCTGACATTTTGACTGCTTGCAAAGCATCCTGAAACGTCATCTGATCGGTAAACTGCGTCCGAATCACAATATTGTTCACAAACATCCCGATCAGGTCTTCGGTGTCTTTCCAGCGCCGATTCGCGATACCCGAACCTACAATAATATCTTCCTGATTCGAATACCGATGCAGCAATGTCTGAAAGGCAGCCATCATGACCATGAATAAGGTCGTGTTTGTTTTCATGCAGTAATCACGCAATTGAAGATACAACTCTTCCGGTATTAAATGGGTGAACATGTTCCCGTTAAATGTTTGATTGACCGGACGTGGCCTGTCGGTTGGCAGTTCCAGAATCCCGTTGGCTCCGTTCAACAAATTCTTCCAGTATGTTAACTGCTTATTCTCCTTGCCTCGTTTAAACATCTCGTTCTGCCATACGCAGTAATCTGCGAATTGAATCTGCAATTCCGCGAGTGGAGATGGTTTATTCTCCAGATACGCACTGTACAGCGTAAAAAGTTCTTTCAGGAATTTGCGGAACGACCATCCATCGTGAATCAGATGATGCTCAACAAACAGAATGACCGATTCCCTATCAGAGATCTTGTAAACCAGCCATCTAGCCAATGGCAGCTGCGAAATATCGATCGGCTTCTTGATCTCTGCTCGAATCAATCTCTGCACTTCACGTGCACGATCGCTCTCAGGTACATGAGAAACATCAATAACGGGCAATTTCACATCGAATGGTTCATAAATGACCTGATACGGCCGCCCATTTTTCTCAAGAAAAACGGTTCGAAATATTTCATGTCTACGTACAATCTCGGTAAAGCATTGATTCAAAATGGGGATATCTAGCATCCCTCGCACTTTCATGGTTGCCTGAAAGATGTAAGCCAAATTATTGGAGCTTAACTGTTCTAAAAACCACACTCTCTCCTGCGAATAAGAGAGCGGCAAATCTCTGTCTCGCGATGCCCTGCTTATGGCAGGAAACGCATCCATCGAGTATGTATCCTCTGCGGCATTGATGACTGGCACGATGCTTCGGATTGTCGGATATTGAAACAGGGTAGACAACGGGAGTTCTTTCTTGAAGACTGCACGGATTCTTGCTACAACCTGCGTCCCTAACAGCGAATGTCCTCCTAATTCAAAGAAATTATCCTCTACGCCAATCTCCTCATATCCAAACAAATCTTTCCAAATGTCCAAGAGCTGTATTTCCAGTTCTGTTTCCGGTTTTTTATATTCCGCTGAAATATGCGGTCGGCTATTCCCTGCCTCTGGCAGTGACTTTATATCAATTTTTCCGCTGGGCATAAGCGGGAAAACATCCATTTTCACAAAATACGCTGGAACCATATACTCTGGAAGCTGAGCCTTCAAATAATCACGCCATTCCGTTATGCTTCCAGTCCCTATCACATAGGCGATAAGCTTGTTATTTTCATAGGAATCCTTTTGGGCCACTATAATGGTTTGCTCAATAGATGGATGAGTGCTTAAAATGGTTTGAATCTCCTCAAGCTCAATCCGGTATCCTCTCACCTTGACTTGATTGTCATTGCGACCAAGATACTCCAGATTACCGTCGGCCGCATACCGAGCCACATCTCCAGTTCGATACAATCGCGAATCTGATTCTGGATGATAAGGATTGGTAATAAAGCGCTCTTCGGTTAATTCAGGACGGTTTAAATACCCTCTTGCTACACCTGCTCCACCAATATAGAGCTCGCCAGCCACTCCAACGGGTTGGATTTGTAAATGCTCATTGAATACGTACAATTGTGTCTGACAGTTTGGCTTTCCAATGGGGATCAAAGAGCGATGATCCTCAGGCATACATTTGTAGCTGGCAACCTCGACGGTAGTTTCCGTTGGACCATAGGTGTTATATAAGGTTGTCCCATAAGGAATCGTCAGTAGATGCGTAAATTTCTGGGCAACTTGAAGTGGAAGCACTTCCCCACCGGCAGTGACATATTTCAGAGAGGATAGGGAAGAAGACGTACGATCATTCTCGATATAATCCAAGACTACTTTTAACATGGATGGCACAAACTCAAGATGGGTAATGTTATACCTCTCCACTGCTTTTACTAGCAGGGCAGGGTCTTTCTCTTCGCCGTTAGGGAGGATGTACAAGCTCGCACCTTTCAACATCCACCAATAGAGCTCCCAGACAGACGCATCAAAAGAAATAGATGTTTTCTGCAAGATTCTGTCTGTATTCGTCAGTTCACTACGCTTCTCCAGTGTTTGAAGAAAATTCATAATGGAGCGATGTTCGATCATGACCCCTTTCGGATTGCCAGTCGAGCCCGAGGTATAGATTACATAGGCCAGATCGTTGCCATTCACTTGGTTATCAGGCTTTTCCATGCTTTCATTCGAGATTATTTCAGAATCATCAGATAAATTGACGGTTTTTATTCCGTCAGGTATTCTTGCGACAGATGCTTCACCCACGATGACGATTGGCAAATCTGCATCTTCTATCATATAGTGCAGTCTTTGAACAGGATAAGCAGGGTCCATCGGGACGTAAGCGCCTCCTGCTTTCAACACGCCCAAGATGCTCACGATCATTTCAATAGAGCGCTCCAGGCATATGCCAACGAGTGTCTCACTCGTAACACCTATCTTTCTAAGATGATGGGCCAACTGATTCGAGCGTATATCCAATTCCTTGTAGGTGACTTCCTCTTGCCGGAAAACGAGTGCGATGGCCTCAGGATGACGATTAGCTTGGCCATCAAAGGCAGCCAAAATGGTATCCGGAAGCCCAAAAGCCTCGTCATTCCTGCACCACTCGTCCAGCAATTCGCTTTCCTGACTTTTCGTGATCAATCGCAATTGATCGACAGGTGTTTCCCTATTCGTTACAACCTGTTCGATCCAGTTACAAAAGTTTTCAAGCATTCTTCGGATGGTATCTTGTGTAAACAACCTGGCATTATAGGTGAAAGATATGCGCAAAGCGTCTGCCTCTTCAACATCCACACGCAAATCTACAGTTGACTCGTCGTACTCGATAGAAAGCTTGTCCATCGTATCTACATTTCCGGCTTTTCTTACTCTCATTAAGGTATGAAAGAATGGCGTGGCTGCTGAATGACTTGCGAACATCTGTCCCTTCTCTGCTTTATCCTTGCCCTCGGTTAGTAGCTGTTTAAAATTCATAGCTCCATCAACAATGGCTCGATTTATCCAAAACGCAGAGTCTGTCACCGCACCAACCCGAATATCCTTTTGACCCGTATACCTGTAAAGATAACTGTGATAGGCAGCTAAGAGTACCGTAAACAGATCGGCCTTTTCTTGTATCCCCACCTGTATGGCTTGCTTGCTCACCGTATCTGAAAGATCAATCGTTTGAGTCTCGCCCACATATCCAGTATGGTGATGCCTGGAGATATCTACCGGAAGCTGTAGCAATGGAGCTTCTCCAGCTAATTCTGACAGCCAATGGTTCATTTGATCTTCCATGGACATGGTTATCCTCCCTTTTCGCGTTTGGTAATGATGAGAATCTCCAAAACGAGCGAAGGTCCTCACCTGTTCTGATTAATCAACACGACACCTCCCCTCCTCTCAGCAATGCCGCAAAGGAATCAATGAGTGGCTTCATCGCACAGCATATGAAATAATCAGGCCAGCGTCTGATAATCGGTCTTTGTCAGTGCTGACACGCTAGTGGAGTATGCAATTGGAAGAATACCAAGAATGACAGTTTGATGAATCGACAATTCTAGCCCACGACTGTAATCTCGCCGCAGGGTGACTCTTCTTTTTAGTTGAAATGGGAGTATAGATTTCATGTGGGAGTTGAATGAGTAGCGCTTTCATACACTAGTTGATTGGATTGCTATGATGGAAGATGGAGTGTAGAGTGAGGATGTTGTTATGTGTAATCAAACCAATGCAGGACATTGTACTTGATCATGAAATGGTTCTTTTGAATCAGAGTTGCTAAACTAGCTACTGACTCTATCAAAGGAGGGAAACTTGTTGAAATGCAAAGTAGTTGGTTAGGAAAGAATCGCAGAGAATTACCCATATCAAGTATGAATTGTAACCTTTTGCCATTTAAGGATATTATATCATGTCTGAATTTTATGTCAAATAAGATGATATTGAGTCGTCTTTGCTCAATCAGAAACTGTAATTGGAAAATTTTTACACATAAAAAAACAGAAGACATTTCTTCTCCCTTGTGCTAGGTTCGATTCACAGCTTACCTAACACCAAGAAAGGAAAAATGTCTCATACATTTCTAGGAAAAGTTATACACACCTACGCCCAACGACACGGCCAACAAAATACCAAAGTACCACTTCGTAAACCGAAGACTGAACCACGAGCCTTCCCACCATAAGATCCCAAATAGAATAGCCCCAATCAAGATGCTACTTGCAAAAGCAATGAGTGCATTTTCCATGTTTCTTCACCTTTTAAACAGAATGGAAAAGAGGCTGCCCTCCACAGCAGATCGAACAGCCCCTTTTCATTTACCAGACCGTAATCTTAATCGTAATCGTTTCGCCGCCGTATTCCACTGTAATGGTTGTTTTACCAGATTCCAGTGCGGTTACAACACCATTTTCTACAGTTGCGATCTCAGGATCTTCCACTGTCCATACGGCATCTTTGGTGACGATCTCCTCGTATCTTTTTTCATAGACCGCATACAGGACGATCTCTCCAGTCTTGTCTGCCTTCAAGCGCAGCGAAGAGCGCGATACTCGCAAATCTTTCACTTTCTTTTCCTCTACGACGAGCACACGATTGGTTACTTTTTTACCGCCATATTTCGCAGTAATGACAGCCTTCCCTTCAGCCAGCGCTGTCACTTTTCCCTCTTTTGTTACCTCGATGACCTCTTCGTCGCTTGAGGACCAAGTTGCTTCCTCTGTCACCTCTTCGGTGTTCTTGTCACTGAAGACGGCTGTCAGCGTTAGCTGCTTCTCCTCATCGATCTCCAGCACCAAATCCTTGAAGGAAGTCGTCAACGAACGAATGGTTTTCTTAGAAACCGTCACCGGAATCTCCAGCTCCTCGCCCATATAGCGAACGGTAACGATGTCTTCTCCCTCTTCTTTGCCTGCCGTAATGCGGCCCTGCTTGACGGTAACCAACCCGTTTTCCGTGTCGTATTCAACATTTTTGTCTCGCGTGATGTCTTTGCGTTTTTTGCCTTCTACCTTATAAAGGCGTAGGGTCGCGGTTCCTCTTGGCTTAATCCAGAAGGACGGCTCGTTTGTTTCCAACTGGAAGGTGGCTATTTCCTTAACGGTGATTTCCACCGAATCCGTTTTGTTCCCGTCCTCGGTCGTCACTGTGATCGTCGCCGTCCCAGGAGCTACTGCCTTGATCTTGCCTTCCTCATCTACCTCGACGATCTCAGAGTCGCTGCTCTCCCACTTGACTCGTTTGTTGGTGGCATTCGCTGGTTTTACAGTGGCACGAAGGCTTTCTGTTTCGCCAACACGCAGCGTTAACTCCTCATCCTCCAACTCAACTCCGGTGACCGGCTCTCTTGTTGGTGGATTCGGCACATTTGGCACATATAGCTCAATGGAATCATCCAGTTCGACGGTGTTTCCTGCCTGGTCGCGAAGCTGAATCAGAACTTTTTTCATCCCATTGCCATAAGGCAGGTTCCACGGTACTGTTCCCGTCACTTTTTCCCAGCTGCTCCACTTGCCTTGGTCATTGGAGATGCGCATCTCTACATCTCCCAAATTGTCCGTGGCAGTAACATGCAGTCTCACGCTGGTGGAATAGGTTAGACGATCATCATTGTTAATGACGAACGTTCCCGTTGGCGCTGTCTTATCCAAGGTAAACGTGATCTTGGTTTCGTTTCCGGAAGCATCTACGACCCGCAGCTCATGCTTGCCTTCACTGGTTACCTGGTCGCCACTTGCAAACGGAGCACTATTCAACGTCGCGGTTCCTTCGTTGAAGGTGATTGTCACGTCATCTTTGTAAATGCCTTTGTCCTCGACTCCTGTGACAACTGGCGCATCTGCATCCATCTCGATCGTATCGGAAACGGTTGTGACGTGCCCTGCCCTGTCCGTGATCTGCATCTCGACGGTCTTGGTTCCATCACCGGAGTTCAACTGCCATGCTTTGGTTGCAGTTGCTGCCTCCCAATCGCTCCAGTCGTTGTCACCATTTGCGAAGCGGATTTGTACATCGCTCGTACTGTCGTTCGCTGTGATGGCGAGCGTAACATGACGAGACTTGGTGGAGTTGTCTCCGTTATTGATCGTGATCGATCCAGTCGGCGCCACCACATCCAGCTCAATTGTATCGCTTAGCTTAGTGACGTTCCCCGCTTTGTCCCGCAGCTTGACATATACCGCTTTGGTTCCGTTTGTACTGCCATCCGCCAGCTTCCATGCTTTTGAGGCTGCGAACCGCTCCCAGGTTCCCGAATTGTCATCGGCGTTAGAGATCGCCATTTCGATGTCGTCTATATTTCCTGACGCAGTGAGTTGCAGCATAACGTCTTCTGTTTTCGCAAATTCGGCTCCGTTATCGATGCTGAGCGTTCCAACCGGTGGTGTTTTATCCAGCGCGAAACGAATTGTGGTGTTGTTTTTCGCTTCATCTGTCACGACCAGCTCATACGATCCTTCAGCGCTGACAACAGAACCGCTCGTAAACGGATTGCCGTTCAGCAATGCTGTTCCCTCGTTGAAGGTAATCGTTACGTCGCTCGCATAGACACCATCCTGGGCAACTCCTGTGACGACTGGTCCAGTGGAATCCAGCGTGATTTGCTTCTGGAGGGCCGTTTGGTTTCCAGCCGAATCTTTCAGCTCGAGATAGACCGTTTTGGTTCCATCAACACCGCTCAGCTCCCATGAAACGTCGCCTTTGGCGGGTGCTGTTTTCCAATCGCTCCACGTCAGGTTGTCATTGGACAAGCGCATTTCCACTCCATGGGCATCAGCCGACTCCACACTCAACGTAACCTTGCTCGTGTTGGTATACAACTGGCCTTGATTGATCTCGAAGGTACCCGTAGGGTTGGTCATATCGAGTGTGATCTCATCGGTAAAGCTGGCAATATTCCCTGCTTTGTCCTTTACTTCCATGTAAACCGACTTGGTTCCGTCCCCAGCGGACAAGGTCCACGCCTTTGTTGTGGTCAGCGCTTCCCAGGAAGTCCAATTGGCTGAATCACTCGTATCATGGGAAAAGCGCATCTGTAGATCATTACTGAAATCGGTAACGGCAATTTGTAATGTCGTTGCAAGTGTATTGGTATAATTGGCGTCACCATTGATCTTGAGACTGCCTGAAGGCTTCGTTTGATCGATCGAAAACGGAAGAGTCGTTGTATTGCCCGCTTCATCAGTGACAATCAGCGTATAAGCGCCATCCTCATTGACGATTTCTCCGTCAGCTATCGGCTTTCCGTTCAAGATCGCCTTCCCTTCGTTGAAGCTGATCGTAACACTCTGATTGTACAGCTTGTTGTTCTCTACCCCTGTGACAACAGGTGCAACTGTGTCGAGTGTAATCGATGCCTGTAAATCATGGGTGTTGCCAGCTTCGTCGATCAACTGTAGATAGACCGTTTTCTGTCCATCCCCATTTGTTAGCTTCCAAGCCTTGGTGGTCGCCACATCCTCTGGCGCACTCCAGCTACTCTTATCGTTGGACAGCTTCATTTTCACCTTGCTGGAAGCGTCCGTGGCATCGATTTGCAAGATGACATCCTCGTTATTCGTATGGGTGGCTCCGTTATTGATCGCAAGTGTTCCGGTAGGCTCGGTTTTATCCAGGGTAAAGGTTACCGTAGTCGTATTTCCCGCTGTATCCGTCACTATCAGCGTGTACTTGCCCTCCACACTTACCTTTGTGCCGCTGGCAAAAGGAGTACCATTCAATGTTGCTGTGCCATCGTCGAAGGCTGGGGTGACATCTGCCGTGTAGAAGCTGCCATTTGCAACCCCCGTCACAACAGGTGGTGTTTTGTCTAACACGATAGTATCGGATGTATAATACAAATTCCCTGCATTATCCCGGAACTTCGCGTAGACTGTTTTTTGTCCGTCTCCACTAGCCAAGCTCCATTCCAGCTTGTTGTTGGCTGGGACAGGAATCCAACTGCCTGTAAAGCTGTTATCATTCGACAACATCAGTTCTACCGGGCCGCTCGCATCACTACCCTGAATGGTAAGCTCTACCTTTTCCGATGAAGTGGCTACGTTCCCGTTATTGATCTCGATGGTCCCTGCCGGCGGTGTCGTATCCAGCACAATGCTATCCTGCGCTTGCAAGACCGTTCCTGTTCCGTCACGCAGCTCCATGAAGACCGTTTTGGTCCCTTCGTCTGTCGTAAGGGTCCACGGTACAGGTGTCGCAAACGACTTCCATTCGCTCCAAGGACCGCCTTGCACGTTCGTCAAACGGTACTCGGGCTTGGCAGCGTCTGGGTCATCATGGGTCATGGTGAGCGTCACATTGGAGGAATTCGTAACGGCAGCACCGCCATTAATCGTAACCGTCGCTGACGTAGGCGGTTCATTTACATCCGTGACCTGAATGGTCATCACCTTGGTGAATATATTGCCAGCCGAGTCTGTTGCAGTGATCGGTACAGCGTAAGTCGACTTCGTTTCAAAATCAAATTTCTCTGTCGCCTTCAGTTGATCTCCCTCAACAGTAAATGGAACCGTAGGGTTTTGAATACTGAAAGTAACAGTGTCTCCTTGATCAGGATCTGTTGCCAAAAGCGTACCAACTACCGCTCCTATTGGATTGTTTTCGGGAATCGAATTGGATGATAAGAGGATATCGGTTGGTGGAGTGTTGGGAGCATAAGTGATTTCTAGCTGAGAAGCATAGCTAAGATTTCTTTTGTCGTAGAAAATGATTTGAGGCTGATACAAAACAGGAGCAGGTGGTGCTGTTTGTCTTCCTCTTAAAACAAAGGTAGCTTTTTTGTCTACAATATTGGTCTTGATAAAGCTGGTTACATCAAACGATTTCCACCCTGTGAAATTAGCAGGAATAAACTCATTTGTTATGATTCTTTCATGATACGAAGGCAGCACAGTTGTAAAATCATCATTCCAGTTGTCATCAAACGAGCCCCATAGATCAATGAAAGGCATATCTCCGCCTGTTGCTTCTGCCTTATGCACATAAATTTTCAGGGCAGCAGACTCAATTTTCCTCTCACTTTTCACCCCGCTCAGGTCAAAACGCAGGGCAGCATTCGCAGCCCCATAATCCTCAGCATCGTCTCGCGCATACCCGACGATCAGCGCATTCGGAACACCCTGATAATTCAGACCCTCAGGATAGGCACCAGACGCATCCACGAACTTGTCTGCCTCTACTCTAATCACATCTGGAAGATCAGCTGCATTCACTTTTTCTTGAAGAAACGCAGGTTGGACGATTGCGAACAGCAAAGTAAATACCAACAAACGAGCGATTATTCTTTGCATGAATAATGTTGTCCTCCTTTCTTCTTCATTTCAACTCCCCCTACTGTCGACACAGTCCCCCAGCAAAACATCTAGGTGAAACAAAAATATGGTAACAACAGTCTTTTGCAAAAAATACTAACTAAAGTTATGTCTTTTCGTGATGCAAACAAAAAGAACCCCAAAAATGAGGTTCCAATTGATCGGGCGTTATTTAAGGGTTAGCTCCTTCTCCCATGTCTTTTCATTGCCTTGCTCATTTCGAAATACCAAGATCAATTTCCCCTTTTCCCCCTTCAACTCATCCTTGTAAAAGAAACCGGTGAACTGTCCATTGCCACTGATGTAAAAGCCATTCCCACCAGGGATACCTTCTGTGTCGTTTTTGATCGCTTGCTCTATCGTGTTTACGATGTCAGTTTTCTCAGACTTCCACTGCATGCTAGCTAACGAATAGCCGGCAGGTAGCTGTTCAATAAAGAAATCGAAGCTATTCCCCTCGATGGGTTTCGGTTCCTGGTCGACCACGACGAGAATTTCTTTTTCCTGCTGCTCTGCGGCCATGTCTTGTGCAACGTTCTCCGGTTGTTTCTCCTTGTTTTCTTTGTTCTCCTGAGGAGCTTGCGGCGGCACTTGACCAGTCGATTCTGAAGGAAGCGGTGTGCCACAAGCACTAGTAACGAGTGATAGGACCAATACAGCCAGTAAGCTTTTCATTTTATTCTTTTTCAGATTCATCGTCATTTCCACCTTTGTTTTCATTTTCAACCAACGTGAAGGAAAAAGCGACTCCATTCACGGTATTTTCCGCACCATAATAACTGCCATGCAGATCGAGGATATGTTTACAGATCGCCAATCCGAGACCCGTGCCTCCAGATTTCCGCCACCGAGAGCTATCTACTCGATAAAATTGCTCCCATATCCGCGTTAGTTGATCGTCTGGGATGTGCGCTCCTTCATTTTCGATTCGAAACCGGATGCACTCCCGCTCGCGGGTCCCCGTAATCCGAATCTCACTTGATGGATTGGCGTGCCGGACTGCATTGCCGAGCAAATTCACGATCACTTGCTCGATACGTCTTGGATCTGCCCATACGTTGGTCTCTTCAGGTAAGGCGAGCCATAGTCGTACCTGCTTGTTTGCCAGTTGTAGTTGAAAGGAAGCGGCTACACGATCTATGATTTCCGATACGGGAAACGATTGTCTACGAAGCAAAATGGCTTTGGCTTCGAATTTGGACAACTCCAGCATATCCATAATGAGCTCGTTCATCTTGTCGACTTCGCTTAAAATGACGTCCATGTATCGCTCCCGCTTTTCATGTGCGACATCATCCTTTAGCCCTTCCGCAAAGCCCTTCACAATGCCAAGCGGGGTCTTGAGTTCATGAGAGATGTTAGCAATCAATTCTTTGCGAAGCTGTTCCATTTTTTCCTTATGCTTGAGATCCTCGCGAAGAGTGACGTTGGCACTCGTCAGGTCTTTTAATGTCTGATCCAGCTTGCCAGCTAACGTATTCAGATGGCGAGAGAGCTCACCGAATTCATCCTGAGAATGAATCGAAGCAAGTTCTGTGAAGTCCAGATTAGCCATGCGTGAAGCGGAATGACTCAGCGTAACTAATGGTTTCGTGATGATCTTCGAAAAGACAAAGGAAAGCAGCAGTAAGATGACGAGGATGACTGGCGTCGCGTATAGGGAATAGCTGGTCAGCATACTTACCGCATCGCTCACTGGCTGCAACGTCGTCACCGCCAGTATGTAATTCGCCCCTCCCTGATAGGAGAATCGATGAATCACGATGGCATAGTTTACACCACTCCACGGATCAGTCCACTTGCGCTGGATGAATGATCCGCTTTTCATCTGCGTAATCTCGTCGTATTGCTGCGTCAGCCATGGTCCGATTTGATCCGCTACGAGAGAATCCTGATAAAAAGGGTTATGTGCCCGCTGGTGACTAGGCAGCATGAGCTCAGAAATAACAGCCGTAACCCGGGTTAGTCCATTTTCCGACACATTTGTGGATGGACTTTGCCTTGCAATCCGTATCGGCTTCATGATCGTATCGTTCTCATCCATATAGATTCCGTCGATGGTAATCGTGTCTCCAACATGAAGTCCTTCAGGGAGATCGGTCCTTTTCATTTCTTTTAGCGGTAAGGTAATCACTTGATTTTTATTTGCTGCTTTTATTTCCAGAAAATAGGGATCGAGATTCAATTGCCTGAGCTGCTCATCTACAATCGCGATGCTGGCATCTGTGCGATTCATCAATGTCCCCACCATCTTATCCAGCTTGTGCTTGTCGGGAGGGAGTTTGGCGTACTCATCCGGGAAAGATGCCATTGCTTGCGAGAGCTCGCTTACTTTCGCATTTAAATAAAAGCGCTCAAAGAAAAACTTTTCCCCTATCAATATCAAAGCGTAGAGCAAAAAGACAAAAACAAAAGTGGCGGCAAATAATTTTGTCACAACGTTTAGTCGAAGTCGTTTCATTGTTTTGCCTCAAACTTATATCCAAAACGGATCATCGTCTGAATCAGATGCTGCTCTGCATCCAGCTTGGCACGCAGTTTTTTCACGTGGGTATCAACGGTGCGATGGTCGCCAAAGTAGTCCATCCCCCAAACCCCATTCAATATGCTATCTCGGGACAAGACCGTCCCTTCATGCTTGATGAAGAACAGAAGCAGCTCATACTCTTTTGGTGTCAATGAAATCGGGACGCCTGCAATCGTAACGGTGTGAGCTCGTTTGTTTACCGTCAATGCTCCAAACTGGGCGATATCATCTCCCCTCCCGATGCTCCCCTCTGCCCTTTTCATCAGAGCTTTGGCACGGGCCACTAATACTTTTGGGCTAAACGGTTTGGTGACATATTCGTCCGCGCCAAGCTCGAAACCCATCAACTGGTCATCGTCGTCTACTCTGGCTGTAATGATCATGATGGGAATGTCGGATTGTTGACGGATTTTTCTGCACACCGACCAGCCATCCATCTCGGGCATCATAATATCTAGCACAACTAAATCGACAGGGTGCAGAGCGAAAAGCTCCATCGCCATTTTACCGTGCTGCGCTTCGAACACTTCCCAAGCTTCTTTTTTAAAATAATCCGATACAAATTCACGTATGAGCTCGTCGTCCTCAACGAGTAACACTTTCCGTTTCATTTCCGCACTCCTTACTCGTGGTTGTGCATTTATTGCATAGATTACCAGTTTATTGTGAAACTTACGAATCCATATCTCACCGTCACCATTCTTATGACGACCAACCTTGGTTTTACAAGTTGAGTATAGATCGCTGATGTGATCGTTGTGTGTACATGAGATGGATTTGCAAAGAAAACAAACACCTGAAAATGGCTGAGGGCACTGAAAACATGCAAAACGAGCCTTAGAATCGATTCTAAAGGCTCGTTTTGCTTTTTCAGTGGCCTCCGTAAAGGCGGGGCGATTCTAATGGTCGATCTCACTTTCTCTTAATCTGACGATGGCTTGTGCCCGATTCTTTACCTGGAGCTTGCTAAAAATTTGATGCACATGCCCTTTTACCGTCCCCAGTGTGAGATGCAGCTTGTCCGCAATCTCCGAATTGGATAACCCTTCACCGATCAGTGCCAGCACTTCCGACTCTCTTTCCGTCAATTTTTCCAATGCAGGGGATACCCGAATTTGAATATCAAGCGTAGGAAAATCCTTCTCCACGCTTTTGAGCAGCTTCGAAAGATAAGCCATCTCTTGCTTGGATACGTTTTTGCTTTTATAGAGCGAATAGAGCATTTTGGCAACGCCAGGGCCTTCATCCAAAAAAGTTCGTACATAGCCTTCTGGCGCGGCTAACGTCACCGCCATGCGCATACACTCCATCGCTTCATGCTGCTGTTTTTGGATCATGTAAGCTTGGCTGAGCAGAAGAAAGGCTTCAATTTGACTTCCGAGCCGATCCTTTATTTCTGCCTCATGCTTTAGACTAGTTAGCAGCATGATGGCTGCACTGTCGTTTTTTAAATAGAGGTATACCCGGGCCAACGTCATTCGCTCAAATTCATGTCGGGAAGCGACAATATCGACATTCATTTTCGTGTAGGGCTCGGCCCATTTTTCTATTTCTTCCCGTCGATTTTCTTCGATCCATAATCGGACGCGGAATGTTTCTACAAATGACATCCAATGGGGAGGCGCATCATGCTGGCGGCAGAGCGAAGTGATTTCCTCCATGGCCAGCCACATCTCGTCGTTACGATGCTCTGCTTTTCTCCATCGGGCCAAAGTCAGATACACAGGGACCAATACACCAAAGTTCAAGGAGATGGTACCTAACTGGATTGCTCGCGGAACGAAATATTTTAACTGCTCAAAATCATTTTGCTCATAATAAAACTCTGCCAACACGATAGAACCGTAGGCTAATATACCAAGACCACTGTGCTTCCAGATCGCCCTTAATTTTGGATAGTATTCTTTCACGTGGGACAAATACCCGCTCAATCCCACACGACTACGAAGCACGTATGGCTCATCTGAATTCAGCTCTATGCCTACAATGAAGTAGCGGCTGAATTTTGGCTTCATTTGAACCGATTCTTCCATATATGTAAGAGAAAGATATACATTGCCCCGCATCACTTCGATATATCCCCGAAGCACACACATTTCTACTCGACAGTCGTCAAAGCTCCCATGATTGGTCCGTGTTGCTTCGTCAGCCAATTGAAGGAGGATTTCCGCCTGATCAATTTCGTTGGATACCGCATGCAGCCAAGCAAAAGCAATGCACAGCTCAGGGTTGCATGCCAACCAGGACTCCTCAAAGTATTTCATCCATCTGCGCAGTGTTATATTCTCGTACTGTTTCAACATCCACGGCGCATGTGCGACGATCAAACGGCTCGCCCGGGTCCAATCTTTTCCGAGAAGCGCATGCTCAGTCGCCTCCATTACCCATCCGTGACGTTCAAACCAACAGCTTGCAGAAATATGTAGGGCAGGAAGCAGTTCATTATATGTTTTCCTTACATGGGAATGCAGAAGTTCCGCGAACAAATGGTGATAACGATACCACTCATTTACGCCATCCAGTGCGATGACAAATGAATTCGTTCTCTCCAGCATGCGAAGGATACCGTGAGCGTCCGGCTCTCCGGTAACAGCTGCGCATAGATCTCCTGTCAGACGCGGCAGTATGGACGTTTTCAGCAAAAACATCTGTACTTTTTCTGGCAGTCGTTTCAATACTTCTTCCGTCAAATAGTCCCCGACATACTTGTCATTACCGGAAAATTGATGAATGACCTTAGACACTGCGGGCTTTCCTTGCATGGACAAGGCGGCTAACTGCAATCCAGCCACCCATCCCTCTGTTCGTTTGCTTAGCAAGTCAATGTCTTGTTCTGACAAACTCAGACCCAATTGCTCGCGGAATAAGCGCCGGCACTCCTCCTCATTGAACCGAAGAGTGTCTGAGCCCAGTTGCTTTAGCTGTTTTCGAACGCGTAGACGGTGCAGGGCAAAAGGAGGTTCCTCCCTCGTAATCAGGACGACATGCATATATAAGGAAGCATGCTGGATCAGTGTCTGCAGTCCTTCATGAATGGAAGGCTCCTTTATAAGATGGTAATCGTCCAATACGAGATAAAAATCACGTTCAAACCCCGCAATTTCTTCGAGCAACACGGACATCAGCTGCTCAGCAGAAGCCGTGTACTGTGGGTGAAGCACTGAGGAAGATGCTTTGCCCAAGCCTTCCTGTGCCCTATCAATTGCCCTGGCAAAATACCGCCAAAAGCGCACGGGATCATTATCGGATTCATCCAGAGAGATCCAACCGGTCGGTCTGCCGGAATTTTGCGTCCATTGACTGACTGCTGTCGTTTTACCGAAACCCGCTGGCGCGCACACGAGAATCAATCTTGCTTCGCCCGCGTCATCGATTTCTTTCAAGATCTGATGCCGAAGCAACAAGTCCGAACCATACTTCGGAACATGAAGCTTGGTTGCGATAAGTGGACTGTACGTTACTAAATCCATACGCATCTCCTGCCTAGAAGTAAAATGACATTCATGAAGGAAACATGGAAAGTAGCCTTGCTATCGATGTCCTGAAGCGCAATGAGGTTGGCTAACGGGGAAAAAGAGATCATATAAAGATAGGAAATATTGCTCAGATTAAAGATACAGCAAAGTGATCCCTGCGTGGGTATTTTTTTTATGAACGTTGCATCCAAACAAAGAAAAACCCGACCGTTGCAGTGTCGGGCTTACCTTGAGTCATCTAAGCATTCTGTTGATTCGTCTGGCTTCTATCGCGACTTTTTTACTGTACAGCCTTTTATCCTGTTTGAGTTGCAGCACCTTGGCACACTGGTGCGCCTTTCTCAAAACGTTACAGCTGTAGTTGTTTGTCGATTTCAACATCTGGTCTGCCCAGCGGTACGCTTCTCTAGCCAAAGAATCATTGCTGTCCTTTGCCATCAAGCTGATATCCAGCAAGGTCTCGCTCAAGCTTCTGCCCAAACCGGCACTCCTCCAGGAGGAAAAGAGCTTGAGCTCTGGTTCGCACTGCTTGACGCTGGCAAAAGACTGTCCCCAGTCCTGCTTGAGCAAATGGATTTCGGCAATTTTTAACCAAAGGGATACTTTGTCAAAAGAATCTTCCTGTTCGGTGAGATCTTGTGTGAGATAGTGAAGCGCTTTGTCGTACTCCCCCAATTCTTTTGCGCGATGATACAGCAAAGAATAATTCTTTTTGTCAGAGCCAAGCTGCTCCTCCAGCTTTTCCAGCAATTTTCTGGCTTCTTCCATGTTACCAAAATCGCTTGCTCTGTCCATTAACGTAATCAAGGACTCATCCTCGAGATTGGCAGGATAATTCCTGGCCTTGGATTGAAACCATCGCTCCAAATCTTCAGCCGTATACATCGTTTCCAGCTCCTCTTTCTTATCCTGAAAAAAAGAGCTGAATCGGTACAGATCATTCTCTTCGATATACGTGATCGCCTCTTCAATTCCGCCCGAAATGATATATTCAGTGTCAAAGCCATAGTAGGTATCGAAATTGCTTAATTTTGCCTGCTCAAACAGTCGGATATGGTTGACATCCTTAAACTTTGCCAACAAATAAGCCACGATGTCCATGGATTCATGAAATCCCTGATACGGATGGGACTTATGCATCTCAATCTCTTGGCTCATCAAATAGTGCAGGAACTCCTTGTCTGCTTCTGTCACAGTCTGATCGTATTGCAGCTGAACAAT
Source organism: Brevibacillus brevis (assembly GCF_900637055.1). Classification (NCBI taxonomy): domain Bacteria; kingdom Bacillati; phylum Bacillota; class Bacilli; order Caryophanales; family Paenibacillaceae; genus Brevibacillus; species Brevibacillus brevis. The sequence goes on along the minus strand of NZ_LR134338.1, from coordinate 519,733 downwards.
CAGCGCGTATCTTTTCAGCCCGTTCTTGTCATAACCGTATGCATCCTTACATTTGCTGTATGCAAAAGAGCTCCAGAGGTCTTTGGAATGTTTGATCAATGGCAATTGCTCTGGTATTTGGTGGATTTCCATATGCGATTCTCCTCTCGCCGGAATGGGACGGCAGCGCCCAGTTATCTTTTCCCATTCTAATCGTCTACAATTGACAATACAATTTTCAAAGTGGTTAAATGTAATATGTTTACATTTTTCAGGAGGTGCACAAAATTGGAGCAACAACCGCCATCACCATCGGTACCGACAGAGTTTTCTCCCCTTGCCCAGCATGAACCACCAAAAAACATGGGGGATTTATCGAAATCGTACGACAGGGCGACGATTTTTTTCACGAGATGGGGAGCCCATGTTCTTGATCATATTCTCCTCGCTTGTTTTCTAATCGGATTGCTCTCACTTGGGGTTTCCATCGATAAAGACGCCAACAGTCTCTACTTCTTCATCCTAGCCGCAATTATCCTATGTTCTTATTATGTACTGTTAGAAGGACTCACCGGATATACGATCGGAAAATTTACTTTCCGCATCATTGCTGTCAATGCGGAAGGACGACCACCGGGGTTATGGAAATCATTCATCCGTTCCCTCATTCGTCTATTCGAAGCGAATGCATTTCTTCTAGGCGGGTTGCCGGCTGGTATCAGTGTGTTGGCTTCCGACAAAAGACAACGGTTAGGCGATCTAGCAGCGAATACGTACGTCGTGAAAGTGAAGGATTTGAACAACGTCAGCAAAAAGCAAACAACCGTACTCGCTGTTGTCTTCTCCATCGTAGCTGTTTTATCCATCATTGGTATGATTTTTGGGATAGTCGATCTCGCATCAAGAACGCCTACCGAAGAAATCTTCTATAGCAAGGATAAAAAGATTCAAATAACAGCCCCTTCCGATTGGGGCAAGGATTCATCCCTTCACGATGAAGCTGATTTAGAAATCTCCAATCGTTTTAAAGAAAAGTATGTATTGGTACTGTCAGAATCGAAAGAGGATCTAGACAGTTCATTCACGCTTCAAGATTATACGCAAGCGATTGAAGCAAACCTTCAAGAGGCAGTAGAGAATGTATCCGTCGATAAACAGATTCGTACTGTAGTCGACAACCAGGTGGCCATCCAATTCAATGCGAAAGGCGAAATAGACGGCATTAAGGTCGCTTATATTGTGACATTGGTCGAAACGCCTACCCATTTTCATCAAATCATGGCTTGGACAGAAGAGAAAAGGTTTGAGTCCCTCAAGCAAGAGCTGCAAAAGGTCAGTGCAAGTTTTCGCGAGGTAAAATAGCGACTGAACACAGAAGCCACCTTCATTAGGTGGCTTTTTTCCTTTGTAAAAGTAGGGACTCTATTCCTAGTTGTAGACAGGACCATATAACGATTGAAAAAAGTGGTGTATATGTATAATTGAAGGGTAGTCCTCCTTTTCATATAATGTTAAAGTAATACAGAGAACCATTTTTTTCTAGAAGATTTATTCCGATAAGTGTTAATTTTCAGGTCAGAATTCCACTAGGTTTTCTGCCTCCACCACTACGGGTAGCGCTCTTATTTCTTAAGAGTTACTAATAATATTTCTTGAGGGGTGCATGTACATGTTTATGGGGAAAGGAACAGTCCGCGAGCTCGGAAATCAAATCGACAAGGTTCTTGCAGATATTAAAGACATCCAGGCAGAAATCGACCGCGACTCCGATAAAATTGACAACGAATTGAATTCTTGCTCTCGTGAGCTGATCAACGCACAGACAACGCTGGGTGAAATTCAGCCACTGATCGAAAGTCTCGTTGCTCAGGTTGGTCAAAATGCTCCTGATCACATCAAAGTGCTTGTTGGTACCATTGCAGATGGTATTACGGGTAAAGTGAAAAATACGCTGAACAACCTGGCAGAGGTTCAAAAGAACGTGAAGGACGTTGACAAGCTGACAGACGCCATTGATGGGCATACGGATAAAATTGCACAAAAAGTAAAAGAAATCGATAGCATCACTGACAAAGTTCAAAAGTAGGTGATCGAATGTCGTACATAAACAATTCGAACGGTTGGGGTAATCAGCATACGAATCATGTGGCAAATAAGGTTGACCATCTCGCCGACAAAATTTCCTTTGCAGTGGATATGGTAGCCAATGCAGCGATTAACCTGGACGGCGCTCAACAAGAGCTGCTTACACTGGCAAATGCACCCTACCCACCACAATCAACCCAATTAATTTCGTTAGCGAATCGCATTGCAGCGAATAAGCGCCAGATTGATGATGGATTGGCCAAGATCAAAGAAATGGCCCGCATCATCGATCAAGAAACGAATCATATCCAGACCCCTCCTCAAAGAGGCTGGTAATGGACGGAGGTTCTACTTTTGTAGAACCTCTTTTATTTTTGCGACGCTGCATGGGTTAAGAATTCTTTCCTCTCGCGCTACTTCTCTATCGCTCTTTATCACTGGGCTTTTTGCTGGCTATGTGATTCCCCCACGGAGGCTCTGTTCTCATCAAGTGCCGTACAAAATAATCCCATTTTCTGCGGATAAAATACGGTTCCAATGAAAAACCGTGATGTCGGTTGGGCAAAATCAACATGTCAAAATCTTTATCCGCTTTAATCAATGCATCCGCCATTCGAATCGTTTGGGAAGGATGCACATTATCATCCAAATCTCCGCTCACCAGTAAGAGCTTTCCTGTCAGATTGGCTGCCAGACGTGCATTATCTTGATCCCTGTACAAGTCCGGGTCATACAAACCTTGATAGCGTTCTGCCCATGCTGCTATATACAGCCGTTGATCATGATTACCACACGCGGAAACCGCAGCCTTGTAAAACTCAGGAAATGAGAGTATGGCCCTTGCCGAAGCGTAGCCTCCCCCTGAGGAGCCCCAAACGCCTACCCGATCAACATCTACATACGGGTAGCGCTCAGCCAATTGCCTTACCGCTGTCACATGGTCAAGCAAACCTCCTGCTTCCTCCAATTTTCTGTTGGAGATGTCATGGAACCATTTGGAACGATAAGGTGTCCCCATTCCATCCAGGATCAACACGATAAACCCTAACTGCGCCAATGATTGTCCCCCACCAAGCGGGTCATGGTTTCGACCGGGATCAAGCGCGAAAGCTTTCGGTGTATTGATGATCTGTGGTCCCCCGTAAATGTAGTCTACGACCGGATACTTGCGTGAAGGATCAAACGGGAATGGACGCAGCATCACCCCATAAAGATCGGTCACACCGTCTCGTGCTTTGACGGTAATCCTTTCTGGAAATTGGTACCCCATCTCGAGCAGCATTTCTACATCAGCGTGTTCCAATTCGCGAATCAGGCTGCCATCTACCGAGCGAAGAACAGAAACAGGCGGCAAATCAACTCGCGAAAATGTATCGACGAAATACTTCATATTGGGAGAAAACACAGCATCATGCTCTGCATCTTCTGGCGTCAGCAACGATAGACCCGTTCCATCGAGACGAACGCGATACAGGTGTTGATAATAAGGATCGCGCCCCTCCTCGAGCCCCCCTCCAGTGATATACACCCATCCTTGCTGCTCGTCCACTGCCATCAGCCTACGTACTGTCCAGGAACCCGATGTGATCGGATTGCGAATCTCCCCCGTTTTGCCATCGCAATGGTAGAGGTGGCTCCACCCATCACGCTCCGAATGCCAGATGAACGAACCATCGGCCAATAACCGAATATTCGGATTGGATGCTCCGAGATTATGCAGGTCTTGATTCAAAAACGTATCGCTTTGTTCCCGCAGTAGCGTGCAAACCTCACCGGAGCATGGATCAGCTACGGAAAATTCGACAGAGCGGGCATCACGGGACATCCGGGCGAAATATACCTGTTTACTGTCGGATGACCATCCGGCCATTTGCATCCCCGGAGTGAGGGGTGAGACTGGGCATGCCATTAAAGGCTCGCTTTCAATCCGGACTGTGGTTCGCCTTTCCAGGTCACAGACGACCAGCTCTGCCAACGGTACGTGTGGATCGCCAACCAGTGGATAACGGTACGAGTGCAATACCGGTCTGATTTCTTCACCTTTCGGAACTGATTGGATCAGATGCATATTGCGTACCTTTCTTCGGTCAAGTCGATGGGTCAGCAGCATTTTGGAATCGGGTGACCAAATGGCTACAGGAGGGAGCTTAATGTTTTCCAATCGCTCCGCCAATGTCGATAGCCGACATTCAGGTTGGGTTCCGTAATCATAGTAAGCCATGCCGTCGCGGGTCAGCCTGATACGATATCCAGTCTCGAGTGACCGAACATACAAGTTGTGATCGTAGACAAACGCCACCCACTTTCCATCTGGAGACGGCAGTTCCTCCATCGATGGCTTCTTCAAATTATCTAAAGGCTTGCAGCTGTATTCCTGTAACTCGCAGCTCCAAACAGTACCGTCCACCTCAAACTTGAATAACGATCCATTCTCGGTAAACATAAGTTCCCCAAGTGGCAATGTTTCTGCGCTATACGTTTCTCCTGCAATTCCTGACAAACAGACAGCTAATCGTTCGTGATCGAATGCTGGCTGACTCGTATTCTGTTCAGCATCCACGATCACATATTGCCTGCCAGTCCCCTTTTCCAAACGGATTTCACGGATGTACCAGAACTGATTCCCGCTGATCCAGTTTGGCCTGATAAAAGCATTGAATACTGCGTCGTAATAATTGGCAGGATGCAAGCGTTGTGCCCTCTCATACTGTTCCCATGTGACAACATTCTCCATTTGAATCCCCCTCTTTCAAAGTGAGATACAAGAATCATGTGCTTCACATTTTTGAACAAAATAAATTTCCTTAATTATCCATTTGTAACATGCATATGTAAAATCCGAGATAATATATCTCCGAATTTACTTTTTTAGCACCTGAGAAGTAAGTCTTTCTTTCATGAAGAAAGAGGCGATCTCTCGCCTCTTCGCTCTTAACACGGATCACTCACTTCCGCTATCACTGTTTGGTTCCTACCCGATCTCTTCGCCTTGTACATGGCCTCGTCAGCTACATTCATCAGCTCTTCGGCCGAAACAGCATGGGAAGGATAGTGCGCAATGCCTTGTGACACGGTTAGCGGCTGCCCGATTGGATTTGAACTTGTTTCTAAGGCAAGACGAATTCGTTCGGCAACCTGATAAGCCTCCTCCAGTCCAGCATGGGAAACAAGGACAACAAATTCCTCACCGCCAAAGCGACTGCTCACATCTTCGGGCCGAAGTGATGAAGAAATGATTTTCGCAAAATGCCTCAACACTTCATCTCCAGCCTGATGGCCAAATGTGTCGTTAATGGCTTTAAATCGATCAAGGTCCATCATAATAAGAGAAAAGGGGATTTGCTCCGCCATCCATTTTTGCATGGTTTCCTCGAGCGTTCTTCGGTTCGTTAGCCCTGTCAACGGATCTGTTCGCGCATCATGGGCCAATTGCTCCGTCTGCTTTTTGATATCGGTTAATGCAAAGCGAATGGCACGAGATAACAGCTCGGCCTCCCGATTCCAATGCTGGCTACCCTCAGAGAGTTCCACCTCTTCTCTCCCGGCCTTACTCACAAGATCGGCCAAGGATACGAAAGGTTTCGCTACTTTGCGCGCAAGCCCGATCACAACTAGCATTAATACTAAAAAGGGAGGCAGCGTATACAACAAAACGGATTGAATATCACGATTTAATTGTTCTTGAACAACACTGATAGGTGACACGACAACGACACCCCAGTCATTCGCTGGAACCTTTACGTACGCGGCTAATACCGTCTCTCCCCTCAAGTTGACGATCTGTTCATAGCCACTTTTCCCTTGGATCAGCTTGCGTACGGCTGGATTGGCACTGATATCCTCTCCGATCCGATTTGTATCACGGTGGAACAACAAATGACCATCAGATCCTACGATGTAAAAAGAGGAACCTAGTTCGTCTGTTGGATTACTTCCAAAGATCGTATTCAAAATGTTATCTTCATGAAGATAAATCGTTCCCCCGATAACCCCCCGGTAGATCCCGTCTTTATCAAATATGGGCTCGCTCATCAATACAATGAGTCGCTTCGTGCTTGTTGTTACGTAGGGCTTCGAAATGTATGGCGTTTTTATAGCCAATGCCGTTTTCCCCGTTTTCGATTTAACATAGCTTCCTACTGTACCAATAGATCCGGGAGACACACTTCGAACAAGCCCCGTTTCATCTACCACGGTAACCGAATTAAAATAGTTGTTTGTACGACGGATCAACTCAAGCTTGGAATATACCTCATCCGCATTCATCTCGTTCCGATTGGAAAAGATGCTCGCCGAATACTGTAAGCTACTGCGCATGGATTTAATCAAAGCATCTAGGGTATGACTCATTTTGGTTGCACTTGTATGATTTAAGGTCAACGTGGTGTGAATCAGTGCCTGTTTTTTGGACTGATAGAATGAGATAAGGAGAATGGTAACAGTCAGAACAACGGATAAAGAGACTAGTCCTGTTAATAGTGTCACCAGACTAATCTTTTTTGAGTGGTTTGCTTTTTTTCGTAAGACAGGCATTCGATGCCCCCTTGTATTTGGCATGTAGCTATTATGCAATAAATAAAAAATAGTCTAACACTTGATAATATTCGTTTCAAGTATATAAGAAAGTTCAAACTGCCGACTCTTGGCTTGTGGACACAAAAAAGCCACCTTTTTCAGGTGGTAGTTTTCGTACATCATCATCTAGGAGACCCGAATGCTTTGCCTTCTCATCCACATCGTTGCCACCCACTTTTCCCCATGGATCACTTGTGTCCCAGCATGCAAAGTGAACTCGTTTACTTCTTGATTTCTATAAAAATATTCAAAGTAGACAGCCATGCCTTTGGTAGGGAAAACAGATAAATTAAGCAAAGGGAACACCGTTTCTCCGCCTTGCTCCACATCATTCAAATACATCACGAGCGTACTAATGCGATTGTTCGTACTTGCTCGACTCGTTTCTGCAAAGAAATCATAATGGGGTTTATATTCTTGACCAGGGGTATATCGTAGAACTTGCAAGCCATCACCGTGCTCAATCGGAATATTCATGATTTGAGAGATTCGCTTCTCGATTCTTGCAATCGTCTCCGTCTGCTCGCAGAACACCCCGCTGCTCGTTCGAATAGAATTGACTGAACGATCTTCGCCTATTTTTGAGCGTTCCAATCGTTCTCTGGAATGTTCGATTAGCTCATCACATTCGCTATCGCTAAGCACATTTCCTAACACGACAATCAGCGGTTCCTCATACTTAGCAAGGATTCGAATCTCTCGATCTTCTGTCTTGATCCTATTCCCAGTATGATCAAAAATCGTCCGTTCTTTCTCTGTTGTGTGCCCTACCATCATTATGCACCCCATATATATGACATTCATCGCAAAAAATAGAATACCATAAAGTGGGTAAAACCAATCAGCAAACTTTAGAAAAATCCAAATATTTTTAACTGTGACTCGATGCTGATTGACTTATGAACACAAAACCCGTCTCCTATATGGTAAGAGACGGGTTTGTAAAGCATCTTATAAGTGGCATGTGTCTATGTGAAAAGCTATTTTCATGCCTCCTTTTGTTTTTGAACGTGGTACGTATTCTTCCGGCATACACTGATCATGTATCCGCATATCCCCCCTATTAGAGAGGGCAGCAGCCAGCCCGAACCTACCTCATACAGTGGAAGGTACTGAGTAAAATAATGATGGACAACACTGTTGTCAATCCCGCCAGCCTTTAAGCCATCAAACAGACTAATCAGAAAAGTGAACAGTAAACTTCCTTGATACACTTCTGGCCTGCCATTGAATGCTTTGTGCAGAAACGTCAAGAAGAGTAACGAGATCGCAATCGGATACATGGTCATTAAGATCGGAACGGAGACCTTAATGAGTTGCGTTAGTCCAATATTGGCAACGAGTGTACTGAAAACAGACAAAATAACCGCAAATTTTTTGTAAGAGATCTTCGGAAACAATCCATGAAAAAAAGAAGAACAGGCTGTAATAAGCCCTACACTTGTAGTCAAACATGCCACTGTAATCATTAATCCCAATAAAATGGCACCATAAGAACCAAAGTAGTAATGCGAAACTTTCGCCAAAACTTCAGCGCCATTTTCTAAGTGGCCCAACTTTTCCACACTAGAGGCACCCATAAAGGAAAGTGCGGTATAGAAAAGAGCGAGAAGGATACCGGCTATGATTGTTGCTTTTGCGCTCGTAGCCAAAACTTGTTTTTTGGCAGTCACTCCTTTTTCTTTAATCGCATTCACGATGATCATTCCAAAAACAAAAGCGACAAGCGCATCCAATGTTAAATACCCTTCTTGAAAACCCTTGAAAAATACATGGGATGTGTAATCTGCTTGCGGAGCTTGAAGGGCTCCAATTGGATAAAGAATAGCCGTTACTGCAATAATTCCGATAAATGTCAATTTAATTGGAGTTAAGATTTTTCCGACTACATGGATAATTTTCATAGGATTGAGCGATAAGAAGCAGGCAATTGCGAAAAACAGGATGGTGAATAGAATCAACGGTGCCGGACCTGCCTGTTCTGATAGGAAAGGCTTTATCCCAATATCAAACGATACATTGCCGGATCTAGGTATCGCAAAAAACGGACCGATTGCTAGATATAGAACAATCGTGAATACCATTCCGAATACGGGATGCACGCGACTGGCTAAGGAGCGCAAGTCGTCTTTTCCCGAATAAACTAAGGCTGTGATCGCTAGTAATGGTAACCCAACCCCTGTCACCAAGAAACCTGCATTGGCTAGCCATACATTTGTTCCTGCTAATTGGCCAAGCATTGGCGGAAAAATTAAATTACCCGCTCCAAAAAACAAAGCAAATAACATGAATCCTATCGTAACTACAAAAGAAACTGGCGCTTTCTGTGACACAACAATCCTCCTAATTGTTCTATATCTCTCATTCATAAATGTTCATTCAGTTGGTTGCTTACCAACCCCAAATTTATTCATTCTGATACTATACTCTAAATAAACATTCTGTTCAAACACATATAACTCAAAGTACTGCCCCCAAGAGAAAGAATTATCTTTCTCTTGCAAATATGGAGTGGGCTCAGGCTCAGGTACTCCATGGTTACCGGACATCAAGCTTACACCCCTGATACAGTATACTACAAGCGTCCTTAGTGTCGCATCTGGAAGTACCTTCCCTGGATACGAGAAGGGAGATTCGACCCCCTACCCTTCCTAAAAAGTTGGTGGAGCTTTTCGACTCCTGTACCCCGGATCCCTGGAATGAACCGTCGTATCTAAGACATCACCTAAGTTTTATATATTTCAGAAAATATTTATTTTTCTTAACTTGAAATCAATTGTCAATTTTCCTTATAATTACAATTAATCCTTTTGTTGAAAGTAAGCACATATAGTTCCATCCTTTTGGAAAGGAGGTGTAAACTCATGAAAAAAGTCGTGAAAGTAGCAGTAAACAAGAACAAACACGTACAAGAAATGAAAGCGTTGAAATGGCGCGTAGTTGTTGATGTTTGCTTGTAAGAGAGTCAAAAAAGTATGCATGATCTCCGTAACCATATAAAAGTTAGGAAGGACGGATTGCCATGAAAAAGGTAGTGAAAGTACAACTTTCTAACAATCAAAACGTTCAAGAAATGAAATTGCTTTTCCATCCAATTATGACCCTTGCGTGTAAAAAGTAATCGATTGTTCAAGAGCACCTCGTGTGCTCTTGAATTTTTTGCAAAGAGTTCTCGCTTTCTAGGCAGTAAGCAAACATGACGGGATGGTGCAGTTAATGAATCAAGCGCATTTGTTGGATAGATATCATCAGTTAAGAGAGCTTGCCGAGGATGCAGACACATGGCTAGAATCAGAGATCGGTTCCGATCTTTGGGTGGATGGAATTAACGTATTTTTAACGGTATCAGCAGAGGATTTTATGGAAGGACTTGAGCGATTCGAGGGTAACTACGGTTTTCAGAACCATGGAATTGTAAGCGATATACGTCAATTTCAACGTTATTGTAGAGAAGCATCAGCGGATGGTGAATTTCCTTTATATCAGGCTCTAGCAGTTGGGATGACCTGGTTGAGCTTACAGCCTCAAATAAACGGCGGCTATTTCAACTTGCCTGTTCAAATTACCAATCACTCCATCGCTTTGTTGTTAAGCCCAACCTATTTAGCTGTTTGGGCACATAGTTACAATGAGGGGATTGGATTATACTTAGATTTGCACTCGACGCTACCCACGTTATTCCGACCAGAGCATGGACGAATCTATCAAAATGCAGGCTCGTATTTGGAGGGAAATCACATCAAGTTTCCTTTCCAAAATTACTTCCACGAAATTGCTCATATCCTCTTCTTCCATGACGTCTATCAACGTGTACTCGGGAGCGAAGCCGAATGCAGAAGCTACTGGACACATATCGAAGCATGCATTTATGGACTTGAGGAGCAGGTGCTCGCTGAAATGATGGAAGTGCAACCAGATTTGCACGCCATCGATGATGGGTTCGGAAGTAGTAAAGGATTCGAGGATTTTATCTCTTATCGATTTGGTATTCTTGGTGCTCAAGAGGATAAATCGATACCAAAAGACGCGGTTCGAACGTACATCAAAAGAAACATGCAATTAGGCGAAGCTAATGAAAGCATCCCTGATAATCAGGTAAAAGCAAGGATTCTTGCTAGTCATAAGCTAGATGAGGAACGATTAGAAGAGCTCGATACACACTGCAAGTCATTTGCTACTGCCTTGCAGGTACATAGCTTGTGGGGGATCAAAAGCTATCAACGAAACTCGATTCCAGCGTTTCGTGAAGTGGTAGAGTTACTCTCTCCTGATGCGTACTGTCTGCAAAAACTCGAAGAATCTTTGCGACCAGATGCATGGGGTACATTAGAGGATTTGTTATCGAAAAATCCGTTTGTTGAGATATGCTCTCAAACAAGAGAAAAGAATATACAAGCATGGAACTGGCGTGATACTATGTCGCGCTTGGCAGAAATGCGCGGATATTTGGCAAACGCGAATGAACCTGGTTACGATGAGACCAATCAAGAGCTATTTGAGATAGCAAAGCGTTTAGCTAAAGCCATTCACGAGGAGAAACAAAAAGAGGGTCTGGAAGAGCAGTATGAAAGCCAGTACGCGGACATGAAGCGGGAAATAAGCGAATCTTTAAACCGATTGTCTAACGTGGAAGTACGCGATCATTTGCACAATCTTCTCTCCAAACCGTATTACTTTGTGTTAGAGCCCAATTAATAGCTAAATATGAGTCAAAGACCGGCGATATTTACTATGTTGGTCTTTGTTTTTTTATGCAAGGAACGGGAATTGTGATCCAGCCAATCCAGTGATTGGTATTTTCCTAGATCAGTTCCATTACTTTCATCTTTACTACCTCCCTGCATCAGCCTGTCTCCTCAGCAAATCAGTGTTAATCTGCTGAATCATTTGTTCTACCCCATCACCTCTAGTTTTTATCCTTTTTTTAGAAATCGGTTAGGGTTTGTTTTGAACTTGCGTTTAGGATGGGCATAAGACAAATGATTCAGAAGAGAGAGGTTTTTGCGTGCTTGAGAAGCTTCCTAAAATTTGGTGGGGATTATTTCTTGTATCTCTTGTGGTTATCCTTCCATTTATGGCTCCCTATTTAACATTGGATCCTGCAAACAGTCGCATAACGATTATTTCCGGCACTGTTCACTATCCTTTATTAGTTGCTCATATCGTTTCTGCTTTCATTGCTCTTCTCACTGGTTTTTTCCAGTTTGTCGACCGGATTCGCCTACAGAAACCAAGAATACATCGTTTTCTTGGGAGAGTTTATGTGTATAGTGTGTTTATCAGCGGACTACTCTCTTTAGGGAGTATCTTTTATGCAGAAAATTTCATGAAGGCAACACGCTTCCTTATCTTATCTTTGGCTTGGCTGTTCACCTGTTGGAAAGGGTATCGTACCGCCATCAACAGGCAATATGAGGAACACCGAAAATGGATGATTCGCAGTTTTGGAATCCTTAGTTGCCGTAAGCGCGCGTCTATTGGTGCTAGTATTACTTCTTCTGTACTTTATCCTACACGGTTTTTCTCTTCCGCATGGTATGGAAACCGTCATTGGAGAGGTATTGAATGTAAACATTTGGGCTGGGCTTATTCTTAATATTGTGATTGTCGAGTGGGCTATATTGAAGAAATCTTAATATCCACAGTGCCCTCATGGATGCTTTAACAATTAAATAAGCTGACCAAATTGGCCAGCTTTCCTGTTATAGTCCTGTGATTATGTATTGGTGGAGGCGGGGGGATTCGAACCCCCGTCCGAAAACAGCGATACATGAGCATCTCCGAGCGCAGTCACTCATTTAAATTTCGGCACCGGATTCGCGGAGTGACGCGCTGACCTGGCATTATCTGCTTAAGATACTCCCTGTGCAATAAATATCTCTAAGTTTTATGCCATCTGCATTACTTTTCTCTTCTCCAAATCAGAGCAAATCTGCTGAATCATTTGTTCAACCCCATCACCTTTATAGACAAGAGATGTTTCATACCTGCACCATGGATCATTTGGACTTCGCCTTGCTGATAGCCAGTTAAAAGATCCTTCAATGAGTAATCTATTATCTACCCAAAGCGTCTTGTTGTGGATACGGTTGGCAACGACAACTTTAACTCCCGCACTTTGCAATGATTCTTTTGCTTTAACGAAATTGTTTCTCTGCCTTTCGTTTTGCTCGTTTAGTTTCTCATCGGTGTATATAGTAACTTGAGTTCCATTTCGTATGGTGTCAGCAAATACCTCAAGCAATCCGTCCGCTTCGATTGCCACCGAAGACATGAACGGTGAAACAATATGTATTTCCTTCTTGGCGGCACGAATGCATTCTTTCAACACTCTTCTATGTTCACCCAACTCCCTTATATGATGGACGGCTCCGCTGAGATTTGACAATGCACGTGACGAGATTCTGATATTCTTTATTTCATTTGCTTCATCTGCAAACAGATACCGTGCCAGCAAACCGGATGGCGTAGATGCATTGGAATCAAAAATCTGCATATCCCCGAACACCAGGAAGCTGTCTTTTGCACGGGATACAGCAACGTTCATCATGTTGACTCCATTATCAAAAAAATATCCCGATTCTGTACTGCTGTCATACACTGGCGAAAAGATAACGATTGGTCTTTCCGCCCCTTGAAGTGCATGAACCGTCCCCACCTTCATATCCTTTATTTCGGCTCTTTTCAACGCAGTTTGAATCAGTTGTCGTTGCTGGGTAAAAGGGGTTACGACTGCAATAATATCCTCTATTTTAGATAGTTTTTGATCTTCATACATCTTTATCAATCGCTCTTGATTGTCCAATATCCAGTTAACGATAACATCTGCTTCAATCCGATTACGATTACTACCGCTAAATTTTTCGGATACCCCTTGAACATGTGCGTAGCCCAGATGTGGCAGTGGATAATCAGATTCACTTCCTCTTTTCGGCAAGAGTCGTCCCTTGTATGCCAATCTGTTGCAGTAACCGATGATTTCCGGCACACAACGACGATGTTCAGTCAGATACATCCCTCTGGCTTCATTATATTTCTGATACTTGCTTGCCCTTTGTGCAATATGCATCACTGTGCCATTGGAAGCACCAATGTATTTGTTCAACACGGTTTTTTCTGCATCATCATATGTGCTGGCAAGTTTGAATTTCTCCATGTTTTTCAGATCAATTGATTTTGGAATGTTCCATACTGGTTCAATTTGCAATGTATCTCCAACAACCAAAGCTTTCTTTGCCAGTGCAAATGTTGCTCCTGCTATCTCAGGACTCACTTGCCCCGCTTCATCTATAATCAGCAGGTCAATGAACTTATACAACGGTATTGATTCGCCTTGGTATGCCTTGAAAAAAGATGGCGTCATAAACAATGTTGAAACAAAGCATGGGGTAAGTTTCGCGTTTCTTCTCCACCTTGTTTTCTGCTTTGCTTCACCACGAGAGTCTTCATAGTTAGTAGAAAACTCATTCTGCATTTGCAGTATCCAGCGTCCTTCCCAGTAGTGGGTTGCCAGTTTAAAAGCATTGTATCTGTAACCGCTGTCCAATCTTGAGAGCAAATCTTCCTCTTCATTCAAACGCAATTTGTTTTTCCAATCGTTCCATACATTACGTGTATTCTGATACCATTGCTGATCTTTCTGTACCAGTTCAAATTCTTCCTGAGCCATATCGAAATCCCGCTGAAGATTCTTTTTACTCGTCTGGATAGATGTTGTAAACTCGTCCTCTTCCATTTCGTCATATCCATATGAAAGCATGAATATCTTGTTTCGCAATCGTCTCTTTTTGTCGACGTAGCCTTTAAGCGGAAAGAAATTCAGTTTTGTCATCCACCACGGTTGAGAGTACAGATGCTTGTTCCATTCGATTTCCGTCTGTTTTTTTGTGTTTAACTCGTACTGTATTTGTTCAAGCTCATCCCTTTTATCCGCTAACGCTTTTTCGATTCCCTGCGGATACTTTTCCTGCTCAATTTTGTTGATATGCAAAAACTCATGGTAGTCCTTAATTAACTGTCTCTGCTCATCTACAGTCTGCTTCAATTCACCATGCAGAAATTCCACCGCTTCCTTAACCGTAGTGAATGTCTTTTTCGCATATGAACTACTTTTTTCTAAAAAGAGCTTCTCTGCATCTGCAACATATTCTTGTGTCTCAAGTTTGGTTGTAAATCCACGCGGCTTCTTCTCATCCCTTTGATACGGATAGACTGTCTGGAAACCTGGATTCTCATCTTGGGAGATAGACGACAAATATAATCCATAGCTATGAACATTGGGTATCCACCTGCCCTCAAGCGAATTAGGCTTTTCAGTTATTTTTCCAAAGCTGTCTATTACATTGGTTACAGCTTGATTATTAGTTGAAGTAACAACGATCACTGGAGGTTCTGTTTGTTCATACGCCGCTTTAATCCATAGTGTCGAAACAACGCTCTGTAGCATTGTTGTTTTTCCTGTTCCCGGTGGCCCGTTGACGGCAAGAATTTCTCCTTCATTCAATGTTAAAAAGTGATGAATAGTTTCCCGTTGTGATTCTGATACAGGAAACACATTACTCATCTGCCCCAAATGATTTCCTGATTGTAAAATGGAATCCATATCATCCAATAGGGGTTTTAGCTGTGTATCTTCTAATGAAGCATAACTTTTCAAAAGTGGTGGTATGTATTTCTTTCTCCTGATATCGTCGTACAATTCAATAATATTTTTGGACATACCTCGTTTGACTGATTCATCTGAAACAAATGCCTTTTTCCATCTCATATACTGTTCGTGTTCAAATGCAGACAACGCCTGTCCTGTGACTGAGCAAAACAGATTCAGGGCATAATTCCAATAGTCTGTCCAGTTTTCTTCAGGTTGACGGTGAGAGGACAAAAATACATCCATGCTCTCCAATTTGCCAATAGGAATAATATCTGAAGAACACGGCTCAAGAAAGTTCCTTGGAATCCACGGAAATGCATCAGGTTTCACTTGAAGCTGACCTTCTTTGTGCATTTTGGCAGGAACCCATAACGGAACCAGCACTTTCAAGTCTTTCTTTAAAGTCGCCCCATGTTCAGTCTTGATATAGGCAACAACAGGAGCAAGCAGAACATCTATCACTTGTTCCTCTTTATACTTATCTTTGCTGAAATATGCCTCAACAATCGCAGGTGGTAATGTACCACGCTCAATATCCGAAAATGCTATTTGTTTGGGAGAAGAGAGTTTTGACAAATCCAGATTCAGACGATCTGCATCCGCCAGACTGTTTCTCCAATAAGTGATCACTTTCATTTTGAACTTTCACCTACCTCTACCCCTCAAAGTTTTCCCCTAAAATTATACAGGAAAGCAAGTAAAAGATATGCTAATTCTTTGAAGTAATACTTGATTATTTCACATATATGGTGTTCACCGACTCGAATAACATCAAATATTCTTCGCTATACATTTACTCAACTCCCCACAATGCTTGATATAACAAGCTTTCCAAATCGCTATGTGTAGCGAAACTTCCCAATAAACGCAAAAAAACCACCCTCATCAGGTGGCTTCACTTTATGTATTTGGTGGAGGCGGGGGGATTCGAACCCCCGTCCGAAAACAGCGATACATGAGCATCTCCGAGCGCAGTCACTCATTTAGATTTCGGTACCGGATTCGCGGAGTGACGCGCTGACCCGTTACCTAGCCTGATTGATCTTCTTCCTTCGGCTCCAGGCGGAAGCCTCCGGCGTATCCCACTAAAGTTGAGCGCTAGTCATGCCACATGGGCGATGGAATGGTAGCGCCTCACTGGTTATTAAGCAGCGAGAGAAAGTTGTTTGTTGCCAGTTAATGGCGTTCCGCGTTGTTGACGAGGTCCGCAGCCCCCCGGCTCGCTTCTCATGCTCTACCATCCCCGTCGAATCCAGAACGCCCCCAGGTAGGTGAGAAAAAGTCTAGGTGAAGAGCCATTACATCCACACCTAGACTATATTAAACAGTGTATTGGCTTGTTGTTGCTTATTAAATATAGCACAGGCGACAGCCAAAACTCAACGTTGATTGCTGCCAAGCCTGCCAGTGCAATCCAATCAGCCTTTTTGGCGTTCGCGCAGAGCACGCTCGATATCACGCGCAGACTCTTTTTTCTTGAGGTCTTCGCGCTTGTCGTAGTTCTTTTTCCCTTTGACAAGTGCGAGCTCGACTTTGGCCCAGCCGCCCTTCAAATAAATGCTGAGCGGGACCAGCGAGTACCCTCTTTCGCGAATCAGACCATTGAGCTTGAGGATTTCCAAGCGGCGCATCAGCAGCTTGCGAGTCCGCTCTGGCTCATGGTTAAAGCGATTTCCCTGCTCGTACGGACTGATGTGCACATTGTACAGAAGCAATTCGCCATTCTGCACACGGGCGAAGCTGTCCTTGAGCTGGACACGCGCCGCACGCACGGACTTGATCTCCGTACCGGTCAGCTCAATGCCTGCCTCGTATACTTGCTCGATGTGGTAATCGTGGCGCGCTTTTCGGTTTTGGGCGATTGTCTTGGTTCCGGCCTTATCTTTTGACATGGAGATCACCTCACTTGTACGTACTGCGTTTCGTACCAGTTAGTCTAGCAAATTTTGCCCATTGTGGCAAGTCATTTACCCGGTAAATAAACATCCCCGAAAAGGGAAACGGATCGTTCCGAGTACTTTTCGGGGTTTAAACAACTGTTTAACGGCGTTTCCGTTTCGCTTGACTGGCTACGTTTTTGCGATTCTTTTTCTTGGACTTGACGAGATCTTCCCAGAATCCCTTCTGGCGTTTCGCTGGGGTATCTCCTTCTCCTGCACTGATTGGCAGCACTTCCTCACCGCTCGATGCTTTGCCCGATCCAGCACGGCGAGGGGCGGTGTTCCCTTCCGCTTTACGGCGATCCTTGTATTTCTGACGGATTTCCGCCGGATGCTTTTTATCCTTTTGACGATCTGGTTTGCCAGGACGATCTGCACGGCCTGCGCGTGAACGATCTTGTTTGCCACGTGTCGGCTTACGATCTCCACCGCGACCATCTATTACGCGAGGCGTACGCTCACGGCTACCACGGAAGCCAGCCTTCGGCATCCCGACGATTTCGAAGTCGATGGTGCGTTCATCCACGTTGACATTCGCTACACGTACCTCGACGACATCTCCGATCCGGTACTGCTTGCCTGTGCGCTCACCGACCAGCGCAAACATTTTCTCATGGTAATGATAGTAGTCGTCGGTCAAAAAGCTGACGTGCACCAAACCTTCAATGGTGTTAGGCAGTTCGACGAAAATCCCAAACGAAGTGACACTGGAGATGACACCTTCGAATTCTTCTCCCACTCGCTCCAGCATGAACTCGGCTTTTTTCAGATCGTCTGTTTCACGCTCGGCATCGACAGCCAACCGTTCACGCTGTGACGCATGCTCCGCGATTACTGGCATTTGCTCTGCCCAGTACCCCAGACGTTTTTCTGATATTTGATTCCCCAACTCGATCCATTCGCGAATGCGACGGTGGACGATCAGGTCGGGATAACGGCGAATCGGCGAAGTAAAATGGGTATAAAACTCCGTAGACAAGCCGTAATGCCCCAGACTTTCCGCGTCGTAGCGCGCTTGCTTCATCGAACGCAGCATGACGGTGCTGATAATAATTTCTTCCGGCGTTCCTTTTACCTCTTCCAGCAACTGCTGCAACGCACGTGGATGAACAGAATTGCCCTTCCCGCGGATCGAGTAGCCAAAATTCGTGATGAACTCCATGAAGGCCATGAGCTTTTCAGCGTTCGGGTCTTCGTGAATCCGGTACATGAACGGCTGCTTCATCCAGTGGAAATGCTCTGCCACTGTTTCGTTGGCAGCGAGCATGAACTCCTCGATGATCTGCTCCGCAATCGATCTCGTACGGAAGCCGATTTCCGTAGGGGTTCCCTCTTCATCGACGTAAATTTTTGCTTCGCGGAAATCAAAGTCAATCGCGCCGCGCTGCATCCGTTTTTTACGCAGCTTCAAGGCCAGCTCTTTCATATCCTCGAACATCGGAACGAGTCTGCTGTATTTCTCGGTCAAGGCTTCGTCCTTGTCTTCCAAAATACTG
Organism: Brevibacillus brevis; assembly: GCF_900637055.1. Classification (NCBI taxonomy): domain Bacteria; kingdom Bacillati; phylum Bacillota; class Bacilli; order Caryophanales; family Paenibacillaceae; genus Brevibacillus; species Brevibacillus brevis. Next base: position 501,008 of record NZ_LR134338.1, on the reverse strand, counting down.
CGTACATCTGCATACGTCATACGTTCATCTGTACGAATCACACTCAAAAAGATGTCGTACTTCACGGTGTTTCCGTTCGCATCCATCTCCATATCGCAGGAAATCGTCAATCGATCTACCTGCGGATTGAGACTGCATATGCCATTGGACAAGCGATGCGGCAGCATCGGAATGACGCGGTCAACTAAGTAGACACTGGTACCGCGACGATACGCCTCATTGTCCAGCTGGGACTTTTCACGAACATAATAGCTGACGTCAGCGATATGCACGCCGAGTCTTACATTTCCGTTTGGCAGCCTCTCCAGAGAAACGGCATCGTCCAAGTCTTTGGCATCCGCACCGTCAATCGTAACCATCATTCGCTCGCGCAAATCACGACGGCCGCTGATCTCCTCCTCGGAAATCTCATCTGGTGCTGCCTCAGCCTCTGCTAACACGTCTTCTGGAAAAGCTTCAGGCAAGTTGAACTTGCGGATAATCGACAGGATATCGACGCCCGGATCATTCTTATGGCCGAGAATCTCGACGACTTCACCCTCAGGATTCACTCGTCCCTCTGGGTAGCGAACGATGTTCACAACTACCTTGTGACCATCTACGGCACCGTTATAGGCTTCTTTGGGGACAAAAATATCCTTGCCGAGCCGCTTTTCATCGGGAATGACAAACGCATAATACGTCTCGTCCTTGAACGTCCCGACAACCTGCTTCATTCCCCGCTCGACGATGCGAATAATCTGCCCTTCCAGACGATTGCCGCCCGCTTCCTTTTCCACACGAACCAGTACGGTATCCCCATGCAACGCACCGTTCATATCATTCGCATGAACGTATACGTCCTCCGTGCCCTGTGTTTCCGGGATCACAAATCCGAAGCCCTTCGGATGACTTTGCAGACGTCCACGTACCAAATTCATTTTTTCAGGCACGCCATACCGATTCGCTCTGGTGCGGATCACCTCTCCGCTCGCTTCCAGTGCATTCAGCGTTTTCACAAGCTCCTTGAACGTGGCAGAATCCTTGATTCCAAACGCTTCTTCCAGTTCCCTCACCGTCATCGGGTGATATGCTTGCTCTCGCATAAACGCGAGTATTTTTTCTTGGTCTTCCATTCACAAACCTCCTTTTTCGCGTGGCATTCCCGCGTTTCTCCATGACCATCCTATTATGTAGTATTCACCGTTCCCGCATATCGCAATCGGAATAGAGAAAAAGACAGCAAGTTGCACTCGCTGTCTTTCGGCCGTTCGTCTATTACGCTCCTGATTTCAAGAAATACCCGAGCAAAATCGCAAAAATCATGAAGCCAACCGCAAATACAACGGTCAGTTTCCCTAAAAGTGCGTCAATCCCGCGGGCTTTTTGTTTGCCCATCAGTTGCTCTGCGCCGCCACCAATCGCTCCGGAAAGGCCGGCACTTTTTCCCGATTGCAGCAACACGACGATAATTAAGCCAATACTTGCGATCACAAGTAAAATTTTCGCAGCCAATGCCATTTTCATTCACCTCAAAACGTATTTCCAAGGCGGAAAAAACCAATACAACAACTTTATCACACTTGTCTGGTAACAGCAACCCGCTATCCCTTCCATTATAAGAGAAATTCTCTCAAATAATATTGACCGTTGTAAGGTAGAATAAGAGCAACGTGTTTTTAATAAAAAATGGCAAATTGTGTACTTTCTTTGTCTTGTTTGGTAGTCGCCTTGATATTGTCAAACTTTTGCCGTAAAATTACCATGAAACTTTATTATTTGCTTTGGGAGGTCTTTGTCAGATGGCTGGGTCCAACAAAAAAGACATGAATCAAAACGATGTAATTGATTCCGCGAAGGCCTTTTTTACTTCGTTTGGTATCTTGTTTCTAGTTTTTCTCATTGCACTTGTAGGATCAATCATTTTCCCACCAACACATGGGGAAGAAGCAAATGGTGGCGGCGCACCAACTGCACAAATTGACGCTGCTGCTGTATTCAAACAAAATTGCGCTTCCTGTCATGGTCAAAATCTCGAAGGCATTGCAGGTCCAAACCTGACGAAAGTTGGAGCAACACACAGCGCTGAAGACATTGCCAAAATTATCAAAGAAGGTAAGGGCGGCATGCCTCCTGGATTGCTGAAGAAACAACCAGAAATTCAAGCGGTTTCACAGTGGCTGTCGGAGAAGAAATAAGTACATAGATAGCCAGTAGGAAAGAAACACCGAAGACTCGTCCTCTTCGGTGTTTTCCGCGTTAATGGGGAGGCTTTTACATATGACCATCAAGATCGAAGCTTTAGGGAAACAAATCCACTCTCCCACGAGTACATGGTTGTTCCGTGACGTAAACGCCAGTATTACAGAGCCTACGATTATTGGAATTCTGGGAAAATCAGGCCAAGGAAAAAGCACCTTGCTCCGTATTTTGGGTCGTCTTCTGCAGCCTGACGCCGGTACGGTTTTCTTAGAGAATAAAGAAATGTTACTGTGGGACGCGAGAGCTTGGCGAATGAAAATCAGTTATGTGGCACAGCAGGCTGTTATGCTGCCAGGCAGCGTGGAAGACAACCTGCGTACAGTGAGCAGCCTGCATCAGCGTCCTTTTGATAAGAAGCTCGCCTCTGACTTGATGGAGCAGTTATATATGGAAGAGATCGATTGGGCAAAACCAGCCGCTCAACTGTCCGGCGGTGAAAAGCAACGGCTCGCTCTCGTCCGCAGCCTGTTGCTTCAGCCACCTGTCCTGCTCCTGGATGAGGTCACTGCTTCACTTGATCCGAAAAGCAAGCAGGCTGCTGAGCGGCTCCTCGTCGATTTGCACCGCCAAACGGGTACGACCTTAATTTGGGTCACGCATGATTTAGAAGAAGCACGAGTCGCTTGCAAGCGCATCTGGTTTATGGCCAACCACCAGCTCGCAGAAGACGCTGATTGTGATGCATTTTTTCACTCGCCCCAATCCGTTGAAGCCCGTGAATTTTTGCAAGATGGCTATGTCCATGCTGCCCTAAGTGAGGTGCAGCGATGACGCATACGTTTACGTTTTCATACACGTGGCTACTCTTTGCCTATGCCTTTGTTTTCATTGCCCTCCTGCTCTCTGTTTGGCAGAAGCTCGGTTTGGAAAAAGACATTTTGATTGGCACCATCCGCTCTACCGTTCAATTGCTCGCGATCGGCTACGTCCTACATTTTGTCTTTGCTGCCGATAGTGTCTGGTTTATTTTATTGATCATTCTCATGATGATCTTGGTCGCTTCGTGGAACGCCGCCAGCAGGGCGAAACGGTTATCGGGGATCTTTTGGCGGATCTCCATTTCACTTGCGATAACAGAGGTCATCACCATGGGACTGTTGATTGTACTCGGGCTTGTCTCTCCTACGCCGCAGTACCTTATCCCGATGAGCGGCATGATTATTGGCAGCTCCATGATCGTCACGAGCCTTTTTCTCACGCACATGAACAGAGAAGTGGAAGCCTCCCGTGGGGAAATCGAGACACTGCTTTGCCTGGGAGCCACGACTCGCCAAGCTGTGCATGTGGTGTTGAAGCGCGCTGTTAAAGCGAGCATGATTCCTACCTTCGATACGATGAAAACAATCGGACTCGTCCAATTGCCAGGGATGATGACCGGAATGATCGTCGCGGGTGCCAGTCCCATCGAGGCCGTGCGCTACCAAATCCTCATTATGCTCAGCTTCAGCTCCTCTGCGGCCATTTCGGCGGTTCTGATCAGCATGCTCAGCTATCAGCTCTGGTTTACACGGGATTCCATGCTCCACTCTTAAATACACGCACTGTCGGACCTCTGCTTCCGGCAGTTTTTTTGTTTTTGTAATGAAATGCCCCCTGAGTCGTCAAATTACAAGTAGAACGTACAAAAGGTGGTTCAGCTATGGACAAAAACGGTTTAATGGAGCAATGGTTCCTGCGCTATGGCGATGATATTTACAAATTTCTTATTTACTACACCGGAACCCGCGATGTAGAAGATCTCGTTCAGGATGTCTTTTTAAAAGCGCTTCGGTCTCTGGATGCATTCGAAGGCAGATCGCAGCCAAAAACTTGGCTATTGACGATCGCGAGGAATACCGCCATCGATCATAGACGAAAGCAACGTCTTCGCAATTGGCTCCCAGATAAATGGCTGGCGAACATAGAGACTGAAGAAAAAACACCGGAAGAAATTCTGCACGTACATGAGGAGCAGCAAGCACTTTACCATGCAATCCGTGATGTAAAGCCCGCTTTTCGCGAGGTGCTCATTTTGCGCGGAGTCAAGGGACTGTCCTCCAAGGAGACGGCTGAAATACTTGGGTGGTCCGAAAACAAAGTAAACGTGACACTGCACCGTGCCATGAAAGCGGTCAGGGAAATACTTGAGCGTGAGAAAAAGGAGATGATTGGCGATGCGATCTAATTCAGACCATGACTTACTAGCGAAATTGAAAGGGATGCCGGATATGAAAATGAGCGGAGAAAAAAAGCAAGAGATCGTTTCTGCTATTCGCCAAACAAATGTGAGCAAAAATGGAGGGACTACTTCTTTTCGTGGTTTCTCTGCGCTTGGCAAGGGATTGGCCCTCTGCTCCGTACTCGCTGTGACCGTCTGGCTGGGAGCCTCACTCCTTACGAACCAACAACAGAGCACATTGCCAGACACCGTTGCGCCTATCGCTCCTGGCTCTCCTACCGCTTCTCCGGGACCGAGTCCGAACAACAGCGTAACAACACAACCTGCTCCGCAGTCAGAGGAGCTATTGTCACAAATTCGCTCAAATGCTAAAGAAGGCAGAGTCATCTCCCTTCCTTTCGTTCTGGAAAAAACGGTAGATGAAGTGGAAAAGGGCTGGGGAAAAGCTGAGAAAACCTACACAGCAAATGGACTGATCTACTCCGCCTACCCGAAAAAAGAAGTCGTGTTTGGCTACAACAAAGGCATGCAGATCGTAGACATGCACAGGACAGATTCACGTTTGCAGCAAATCAGCCTGTCTGCCGTCGAAAAGAGCTGGGGAAAGCCGGGGCGTATCAGCGAATTTGGCAATCAAACGATTTACACCTATGATGTCACAAACAACTATCAGGTGAAATTCCTCTTCCAAGGAACAAAAAGCACGGGCAAGGAAGAACTGATTCTTGTTGAATACCATCTGTATTACCCACAAGGAAACAAAAATCTGATGCTGTATGGGGACAATGCCGAGATGTTGCAAAGCGTGCGTGATCTCGCCGGGAAAGGCCAAATCTTTGGCAGTCAGTATCGAGTAGAAAAAGATGTGTTCGATGAAGCAGAAAAACAACTTGGCAAACCGGATGTCGTCTCTGTCATCAATGGCATCACATATAATACGTACCGGGATCTCAATCTAGTCTTCGCCTTTAACAAAGGAATGCAGATCGTTGATATTCGTTCCTATGACCCACGTCTGCAAGCAATCACACTTGCCGAGGTGCGTGAAACACTTGGGGAGCCAGTTAGCAAAACCACCACGGGCGGCCAAACCATCTACACCTACAAGGTAACCCCTGATTATGAATTGAAATTCATTTTCTCAGGCATCATGACCGATGATCCAAACAGCCTCTACATCGATCATGTAAACATTTACTACCCGCGAGGAACATTCAACAATATGGCGGGATAACCACACAAAAAAGACGGGAGCATAATAGTCCCGTCTTTTCTCATTATTTACCGATGATGTGGCCTTCCAGCTCATCCAGTACTTTATTCGCTGCGATTACGCCACCGGAAGTATTCCAGATGGTGTCATCCACTTTAATTGCTTTGCCTGCTTTCACGACGTTCAGGTTTTTCCAGAGAGGATCATTTGTCCACTCTTGCTCCAGCTTGGAAGCCTCGCCTTTGCCTGTTTCGTACGTGAAGTAGAACATGATGTCGCCGTCCATTTCTGGAATGCGCTCTTTTGTAACTTCTGCTGCGAATTCGTCTTTGTCTTGGGAAGCTGGACGAGCCAGGCCAAGGTCTTTGAAGATAGCACCAGTGAAAGTGTCTTTATAGTAGATGCGAACTTTACCAGGCATAAAGCGTACAACAGATACTTGTGTGTTTAGCTTGTCGCCAGCTTTTGCTTTAAAGTCTTCAACGCGCTTGTTCCAATCAGCGAGGACTTTTTCTCCCTCAGCCTTTTTGTTTACTGCTTCTGCGAACAAGGAGAAGTTTGCTTTCCAGTCGCCGCGTGGCTCTTCAACGAATACGGTTGGAGCAATTGCAGTCAATTGTTGATAAATTTTTTCATGACGGAATTTCATACCCAGAATCAAGTCAGGCTTCAGTGCCGCGATTGCTTCCAGGTTAGGTTGACCTTCTGTACCTACGGATTTTGTCCCCTCAAGGAAAGACTTGGTGAAATCGTAGAATTGAGTAGGATCAATGGTCGAACCTACAGCCCCTACTGGCTTCACACCGAGAGCCATCAAGGTTTCAGTACCTTGGTTGGTCAACATGACGATGCGTTCTGGTGTTCCTTTGATGGTTGTTTCGCCCATCGCGTGTTTCACTGTGTAGCTTTGGCCGGAACCGTCGGAATTGCCAGTTGCTTGATCAGCAGGCTTTTGTTCTGCCGGCTTTTGTTCGCTTGCTTGCGGAGCACCACAACCAGTAACAACCAGCAAGAGCGCCATTAAGACAGCAAAGAAAGCTTTACCGCCTGCGGTCCGATATGTACGAGAAAACATGATGAAAGGACCCCTTCCCTTTTCTATAATGAGAATGCATATCAATGACAGAGTCTATCCTACTCCCCTGCTTGTCAAAAGTCAATCATAAAATGATAATGACTATCAACGTCATTGACACTTCCTTTATGTAGCTCTACACTTAACTATGAAACCATCTAAGAAATAAGGATGTAGCCATCATGAATTCTTTTTTAGCTAGCAACTTTCGTAAAATTCTGGGAGTGGCATTCGCCCTTCTCCTCTTGACTTACCTCAGTTATGCCAGCCTCATCTTTGGCGTCATTGACACGAGTTGGCAAACTGCGATTGATGCCTATACGAATTTCAACGGTTCCAATGAACACATCGTCATTAAAGAAGTGCGAGTACCGCGTGTGCTCAATGCGCTTACGGTCGGTTTCTGCCTCGGCTTGGCCGGAACTCTGCTCCAATCCTTGACGAGAAACCCTGTTGCAGACGTTGAACTGTTCGGTCTTAATGCAGGTGCTTCTCTTTTTGTTGTGTTCGCCGTTACATTCGTTGGGATCAGCTCCTTGACCCAGTTTACGTGGATTTCCTTTTTAGGAGCCGCTGTAGCAGGTTTGATCGTCTACTTGCTCGGTTCGTTCGGCAGAGATGGGCTTTCGCCTGTGAAGCTGGTTCTAGCGGGTGCAGCGATCACCGCTTTGGCTTCCTCGATCCGACACGGCATGATGGTTCTTAATGAAAAGGCCATGGACGAAGTGCTTTTCTGGCTGGCAGGGTCAGTCGGAGGCAGAAAGCTGGAGTATTTAGCCACTGTCTTTCCTTATATGATCATCGCCTGGATCGCTGCTTTTGTCCTCGCACGTCCGATTCAAACGTTGTTGATGGGTGATGACGTAGCAAAAGGTCTCGGACAACGCACATTATTGGTCAAATTCAGTGTTGGAATCGTCATTGTTCTCTTATCCGGTTGCGCGGTTGCTGTTGCTGGACCTATTGGTTTTGTCGGATTGGTCACTCCGCATCTGGCCCGCTATCTCGTCGGAATCGATACTCGCTGGGTGCTTTTGTACAGCGGTCTGCTTGGTTCCATCCTGCTGCTGTTAGCAGACATCGGCGCTCGCTATATCGCAATGCCTGCTGAAGTTCCTATTGGAGTAATGACAGCCCTGATCGGGATTCCGTTCTTCATCTATGTCGCACACAAGGGGCTGGATAAATAATGAAAGACTACCTGTCTCTTCGCATCGGCAAGCGCTTTTCATCGTTTCAGCTACATAAAAAGACGATCTGGTTTTCGCTACTCGCCTTGCTTATTGTCGTAGCAGTGGCGGTTGTCAGTCTCGGAATGGGTGAAATGAAAATCGCCCCGCTCGATGTGGTAAAAGTTTTGTTGGGAATCGGTTCAGAAGAGAATGCTTTGATAGTGGAGCAATTTCGCCTGCCGCGCATCGTCATTGCTATTCTCGTAGGTGCCGCACTCGCCGTTGCTGGTGCCATCATGCAGGGCCTCGTCCGCAATCCGCTGGCTTCCCCGGATATTCTTGGGGTGTCAGGTGGAGCATCTGTTTTTGCAGTCGGCTTCTTGATCTTATTTGAAACAGCGAGCATCCAGTGGCTTCCTCCCATTGCTTTTTTGGGAGCAACATTGACGACATTCCTGCTGTACGCCCTCTCTTGGAAAAAAGGCGTCACGCCGCTTCGTCTCGTCATGATCGGTGTTGGAATCAAAATCGCAGCGGGTGCCATCGTCACCATGCTGATCATGTTCAGTCCGTTTTTGCTGCAAAATAAGGCATTGCTCTGGCTGACAGGAAGCATCTACGGCGTTGCCTGGAATGACGTATTCATGATTTTGCCTTGGGTTGTCGGACTGATTCTCGCAGCTGGCTTCCTTGCTAGACGCGTGAACATTCAGCAGCTCGGCGATGATCTGGCGACGAGTCTCGGCAGTTCCTTGCAATTGGATCGCTTTCTCCTGCTCATGATTTGCGCGGCTTTGACGGGAACAGCTGTCTCTGTTGGAGGAGATATCAGCTTTGTCGCTTTGCTGGCCCCACACATTGCCAAGCAACTGATTGGTCCGTCCTTTGGCGGTACCATGACACTCTCGGCTTTCTTGGGCGCCATTATCGTATTGCTTGCGGATTTGATTGCACGCATGGCTTTTTCACCAATCGAAGTGCCTGTAGGGGTATTCACCTCCGCCATCGGCGCTCCGTTTTTCATCTACTTGCTGTACAAAAACCGAAATCGTTAGGAAAAACTTTGTCCCGCTGTGGTGGTGGGGAGGAAACAGGAGAAAACGCTCAGCTTCTTGGGCTACCCGCTGTGGGATGGACTGCCCGACTCCATGAAAAAAAGCGAAACCCGCGTCCAAAGTAGCCATTTCACGTTGTGTCACAGAGGTGGACGCTAAAAGCGCGTTTCTCTTTTTTTCATTGCGTCTCGGTCGGCGTCCCAAAGATCTTCGCTTATTTCTCCTGTTTCCTCTACAAGCTTGCCATGTTATCCATGTTTTTAAAGATTGAAAAGATTGAAGAACGCCGTCAGTTACGACAGAGAAGAATATTTCCAGACGTAGCGACTACCACTTTTGCGTTTCCCCGCGAATCCCTTCGGAGCGGACAGTGCACGCCTTCCAGTGGGACGTAGCCTGGAGCCTAGACTGGAAATATTCTTCTCCCACCACAGCCACATGCGGCCCTGAAAATATTTTTTAACTTCCTATACGTTGAAAGGAGTCAAGACCATATGCAAGCTTTGGAAACCCAACGGCTTACGTTATCGTACGGAGAACGCAATATCATTGAAGCGTTAGATTTAAATATCCCACGTGGAAAAATCACGGTTTTCATTGGCAGTAATGGCAGTGGCAAATCGACATTGCTGCGCTCTCTGGCACGTTTACTCAAACCAAAGGAAGGCGCCATCCTGCTTGAAGGTGAATCGATCGCGAAACGCTCTACCAAAGAGGTAGCCAAACGCCTTGCTATCCTGCCTCAAGGCCCATCTGCACCAGAAGGATTGACGATTCTGCAATTGGTCAAACAAGGACGCTATCCCTATCAAAACTGGCTACAGCAATGGTCAGAAGAAGACGAGCAGATGGTCAACAAAGCATTGGCAGCTACTCAACTCACGGATATGGCTAACCGTGCCGTCGACAGTCTCTCTGGCGGCCAACGTCAGCGCGCCTGGATTGCGATGACACTGGCCCAAGGTACCGAAACGATTTTGCTGGATGAGCCTACGACTTATTTGGATATGTCACATCAGATTGAAATTTTGGACCTGTTGTTTGAACTGAATCAAACGGAACAGCGCACCATCGTCATGGTTCTCCACGATTTGAATCTCGCTTGCCGCTATGCCCATCATATCGTTGCCGTTCACAATCAGACCGTAGTGGCAGAAGGGGCTCCGAACGAAGTACTGACGACAGACCTTGTCCGTACGGTTTTCGATATGGATTGCCAAATTACGCAAGACCCGTTGTATGGGACTCCTATGTGTATCCCATACAGCAAAAGCCGTCTGAGCACTGTGCAGGCTGAACCAAAAGCATTCGCCATGTCCTAAGCACCAAACAACAAAAAGACTGTCCATCGAATAGTATGGGCAGTCTTTTTTCGTATGCAAAAACGTCCTTCATGAAGCTAATGGGCAGGTTGCCGCAAAGCCAATGTCGCTCGCTCGTCCATTTTTTTGACCAATTCGGGATCTTCGTAGGTTGCTATCTTCGCATCAATGAGCGCAAGGTTTTTCTGGAATTCCTCGATTTGCTTTTCCACTTGTTCACGATGAGCGATAAGGAGGGCTTTTCTCTCCTCTAGCTTTTGGCTGCCTTGCTTACACCAATCACTATATTCTTTGATTTCTTTAATGGGCATGCCGGTATTTTTGAGGCAGCAGATTAAGGCTATCCAATTGAGATCCAATTCGCTAAAGAGATGGTTGCCGTTTTTGTCTCTTGAGACAAAGGGTAGCAGGCCTTCTTTGTCATAGTAACGCAATGTATGAGCGGGTAGGCCGAATCGGTCAGCCACCTGCTTAATCGTGTAAAACATACTTTTTACTCCCCCTTGACTTAAAGTAAACTTTAACCTTTATGCTCACTATAGATCACATGTTTACAACCATTCAAGTGGTCCAACCATAACGTAAAGGGGATAAATCGCTATGAAAAAAACACAAAAGATCGCGCTGGTAACGGGTGGTAGTCGCGGGCTAGGGCGAAATTCAGCTATCGCACTATCTCGAAAAGGATTTGATGTCATCCTGACGTATCATTCTCGCAAGGAAGAAGCGGAGTTGGTAATCAAAGAAATTGAGGAGAATGGTCAAAAAGCTGCTACCCTGCAACTTGATGCGGGTGGCGTATCCACTTTCGAAGGGTTCGCATCCCGCCTTGCCGATGTACTGAAAGAAAAATGGCATACGGAGCATTTCGATGTTCTGATTAACAATGCTGGTTTCGGAGTGAACGCTCCGCTTTCAGCTACCACTGAGGAACAGTTTGACAGTTTGGTAAACGTGCACCTCAAAGGTGTATTTTTCTTAACACAGAAATTATTGCCCCGTATTTCTGATGATGGACGAATCATTAATGTCTCGACTGGATTGACCCGGTTTGCCCTTGACGGCTATGGAGCATACGCCGCCATGAAAGGCGCCGTCGAAGTATTGACGAGATATATGGCAAAGGAATGGGGAAAACGGGGCATCCGGGTTAATACGATCGCCCCGGGAGCGATTGCTACGGACTTTCGGGGAGGAGCAGTACGGGATAATCAGGAAATACAAGACTTTATTGCTTCGCAAACAGCGTTAGGCCGGGTTGGGAGAGCTGATGATATTGGTGGTCTTGTCGCGTCATTGTGCACCGACGAAATGGGCTGGGTGAACGCGCAACGAATCGAGGCTTCCGGTGGCATGTTTCTTTAATCCTACAAAAAGAACAGCGGCAGTCCCGGACTTTTTTTCGTCCTGGACTGCCGCGCTCTATCTAGCAATCATGCAAGCTTACTTCTTCAGGTTGTAGAATGCAGAACGACCGCCAAAACGAGCAGTATCAGCGAGTTCGTCTTCAATGCGCAGCAATTGGTTGTACTTCGCTACGCGATCCGTGCGGGAAGGCGCACCAGTCTTGATTTGACCTGCATTTGTAGCCACTGCGATATCCGAAATCGTAGAGTCTTCGGTTTCACCGGAACGGTGGGAAATCACCGCAGTATAGCCAGCCAGCTTCGCCATTTCGATTGCTTCGAAGGTTTCTGTCAGCGTACCGATTTGGTTTACTTTTACCAGAATGGAGTTACCTGTAGAGGTCTCGATTCCGCGAGCCAGACGCTCTGTGTTCGTTACGAACAAGTCGTCACCTACCAGCTGAACTTTGCTGCCAAGTTTGTCAGTGAGTGCTTTCCAGCCATCCCAGTCGTCTTCAGACAGACCGTCTTCGATGGAGATGATTGGGTATTTGTTTACCAGATCTTCGTAGAACGCGATCATTTCTTCTGTTGTTTTCACAACGCCTTCGCCTTCGAAGTGGTATTTGCCGTCTTTGAACATTTCTGTAGCTGCTACGTCCAGCGCGAGGAACACGTCTTTGCCTGGCTCATAGCCTGCTGCTTTGATCGCATCCAAAATGGTTGTGATCGCTTCTTCGTTGGATTTCAGGTTTGGAGCGAAACCGCCCTCATCCCCTACTGCTGTGCTCAGGCCTTTTTCACCCAATACTTTTTTCAGGGAGTGGAAAATTTCCGCACCTGTGCGCAGCGCTTCCTTGAAGGAAGTAGCACCTACTGGCATAACCATGAATTCCTGAATGTCTACAGTGTTGTCTGCGTGCTTACCACCGTTCAGGATGTTCATCATAGGAACTGGCAACATTCTCGCGTTGAAGCCGCCGAGGTAGTTGTAGAGAGGAACGCCAAGAGAATCTGCAGCTGCACGTGCTACTGCCATGGACACGCCGAGAATCGCGTTTGCGCCCAGCTTGCCTTTGTTAGGCGTGCCGTCGAGCTGAATCATCGCCATATCGATGCCGACTTGATCCAGGGCATCCATGCCGATCAGTTCAGGAGCAATGATTTCATTCACGTTTTCTACGGCTTTCAGAACGCCTTTGCCCAAGTAACGGGATTTGTCACCGTCGCGAAGCTCAACTGCTTCATACGCACCTGTAGACGCTCCAGATGGAACATCTGCGCGACCCATCGAGCCATCTTCGAGATACACTTCTACTTCCACAGTTGGATTACCGCGGGAGTCCATAATTTCGCGTGCATAAATGTCAGTAATCATTGCCATTTCTCGTCCATCTCCTTTTTTCATGTGCACTTACACTCTATTTCGATAAACGCCAAGCTACCCTTACAGTGTGTCCCAGTGAAGCCTATTTTGCAAGTAACGATTTACCTGTCATTTCAACTGGTTGCGCTACCCCCAAAAGCTCCAAAAGCGTTGGCGACAAGTCGGCCAAAATACCGTCTTCGCGCAGAGCAGCTCCGTCTTTGGTCACGATTACAGGCACCGGATACGTACTATGTGAAGTAATCGGACGTCCCGCTTCATCCAGCATCAGATCCGCGTTGCCGTGGTCAGCCGTGATGACGGCTACGCCGCCTTTTGCTACGATTGCATCGACTACTCTGCCCAAGCATGCATCGACTGTCTCGACTGCTTTGATGGTTGGCTCCATCATGCCGGAATGACCCACCATGTCGCAGTTGGCGAAGTTCAGGATGATCGCATCAAAATTATCTGCCTCGATCTCAGCGACAACAGCGTCTGTCAGCTCTGGTGCACTCATCTCCGGCTGCAAATCGTACGTCGCTACTTTTGGCGAAGGAATCAAGATACGCTTCTCACCTGGAAACTCCTTTTCACGCCCGCCGCTGAAGAAGAATGTCACGTGCGGGTATTTCTCCGTCTCGGCAATGCGCAGCTGCTTCAAACCGTGCTGGGAAAGCACCTCTCCCAACGTGTTATCCAGATTGGAAGGCTTGTAAGCGACATACCCGTCAACCGTCTCGGAAAAATGCGTCAGGCACACAAAATGCAGATCGCGTGGGCGCTCATCTCCGCGGTCAAAGCCACGGAAATCTTCATTCGTGAATGCCTGCGACATTTGAATCGCACGATCTGGGCGGAAATTATAAAAAATAATCGAATCGCCGCTTTGAACGGTCGTCACTGGTTTTCCTGCCTCGTCGAGAATCACGGTTGGCATGACGAACTCATCCATAATGGACTTTTCGTAGGATTCCTTTACCGCTTGAACCGGATCACGATAAGCCGGAGCATCTGCGTACACCATGGCACGATACGCCTTCTCTACGCGTTCCCAGCGTTTGTCACGATCCATCGCATAGTAGCGACCTTGTACGGTAGCAATGCGGCCAACGCCGATCTCTGCGATTTTGGCTTGCAGCTGTTCGATATAGCCCACTGCACTGTCAGGCGATACATCCCGGCCATCGAGGAAACCGTGAATGAACACATCCGCAAAGTCCTGCTTTTTCGCCAACTCGAGCATCGCAAACAGGTGGTCAATGTGACTGTGTACACCACCGTCGGACAAAAGCCCGAACAGATGGAGCTGCTTGCCGTTTTGCTTCGCGTGCTGGAAAGCAGCGATCAATGTTTCGTTTTCAAAAAATGCGCCTTCTCGAATCGACTTGGTAATGCGCGTCAGATCCTGATAAACAACACGCCCTGCCCCGATATTAAGATGGCCTACCTCGGAGTTCCCCATCTGTCCTTCTGGCAGTCCAACAGCCAGCCCACTTGCCTCCAGGGTCGCATGAGGGTATTGGTTCCAGTAACGGTCGAAATTCGGCTTGTTGGCTTGTGCTACTGCGTTTCCATGCGTTTCGTTACGCAGAGCAAAACCATCCAAAATCAAAAGGGCAACCGGTTTTGGTCTTTGTGCCATTGCTTTCTCCTCCTATCGCGACGTAGCTCCTGCCACAAGCTGCAAGTAACTGTCCGCTACGAGGCTCGCTCCACCGACCAATGCTCCGTCGATATCCGGCTGTGCCATGTAGCTTGCGATGTTTTCCGGCTTTACGCTTCCGCCGTATTGAATGCGCACTTTCTCCGCTGTCGCTTGTCCGAAGCGTTCTCCGATTACGCTGCGAATAATCGCAATCGTTTCATTCGCATCCTCTGCCGTGGAAGACTTGCCTGTGCCAATCGCCCAAATCGGCTCGTATGCAATAACCGTATCCGCCACTTGTGCAGCGTCTACTCCAGCAAAGGCACCTTCTGTCTGCGTACGGACTACGTCAGCTGTCTCGCCCGCTTCCCGCTGCTCCAGACTCTCGCCTACGCACACAATCGGTACGAGACCTGCTGCTAACGCGGCTACAACCTTTTTGTTCACCGTCTCATCTGTTTCATGGAAATATTGACGGCGCTCGGAGTGACCAAGGATCACGTACTCCACACCAATCTCTTTCAGCATGGACGCGCTGATTTCGCCAGTATACGCACCTTGCTCTTCAAAATGCATGTTTTGCGCGCCGATGGCAATATCCGTACCCGTCAGCTCTTCCTTAAGTGCAGCCAACGCTGTAAAAGGTGCGCAAATGACTTTTTGTACTCCAGAAGTATTATTGCCTGCCTTGGCTTCCTGCGCAAACGCTCTTGCCTCGGCCATCGTCTTGAACATCTTCCAGTTCCCCGCGATAATTGGTGTTCGCATGCAAACTCCCCCTCTTCGCTCTTATTGGTTATCTGCCAACACAGCTACGCCTGGCAGTTCCTTGCCTTCCATGAATTCCAGGGACGCTCCGCCGCCTGTAGAAATATGTGTCATCTGCTCGGCTACGCCTGCTTTCTCCACAGCTGCTACGGAATCACCGCCACCGATGATGGTCGTACCGCTGCATGCTGCCATCGCCTTGGCTACGCCAATCGTGCCGCCTGCAAAGGCATCCATTTCAAATACGCCCATCGGACCGTTCCATACAACCGTTTTCGAATCTACAATGACCCTGTGGTACTGTTCCACTGTTTTTGGCCCGATATCGAGTGCCATCCAGCCATCTGGGATTGCATCGATTGCCACGACCTGCTTTTCTGCATCTGCCGCAAAACGGTCAGCTACCACTACATCAACTGGCATCAGCAATTGAACGCCGCGCTCTTTTGCCTGATCCATCAACGTACGTGCGAGATCGAGCTTGTCGTCTTCACACAGAGAAGCACCAATGCCATACCCCTGTGCTTTGAGGAATGTATTCGCCATACCGCCGCCGATAATTAGGTGATCAACTTTGGTCAACAAATTTTCAATGACAGCAATTTTATCTTTTACTTTTGCACCGCCGACAATCGCTGTAAACGGACGCTCCGGATTGGACAAGGCTCCGCCCATGAAGCGAATCTCCTTTTCCATCAACAAGCCCGCAACTGCGGGTATGTACTCAGCGATTCCCGCTGTAGAAGCATGTGCCCGGTGAGCTGTCCCGAATGCATCATTGACAAACAGATCAGCCAAGGCCGCAAAGCTTTTTGCCAGTTCTGGATCGTTCTTTTCTTCTC
Organism: Brevibacillus brevis; assembly: GCF_900637055.1. NCBI lineage: Bacteria > Bacillati > Bacillota > Bacilli > Caryophanales > Paenibacillaceae > Brevibacillus > Brevibacillus brevis. The sequence continues at coordinate 484,802 of NZ_LR134338.1, read as the reverse complement.
CCGCATGGAAGCGCACGTTTTCCAACAGGATGACGTCGCCAGATTCCATCCGTTCCACTGCCGCTTCTACGTCAGCACCATGGCAATCTTCCAGCTTACGCACGTCCTTGCCCAAGAGCGAGGATAGATGGGCTGCGACAGGAGTAAGACGCATCTCTTCCACTACTTGGCCTTTAGGACGCCCAAAATGGCTCGCCAGGATTACTTTGGCCCCTGCCTCCATCATGAAACGGATGGTTGGTACAGCAGCACGAATGCGTGTATCGTCGGTGATTACCCCGTCCTGCATCGGCACATTAAAGTCGACACGGCAGAATACGCGCTTGCCTGCCAGCTCAACATCGCGGATAGATTTCTTGTTCATGAACGATCCTCCCAAATCATTGGCTTTTTATTCGGAAAAAAGATATGGGAAAAGGGAGATTGCTCTCCCTTTTTTTCCACAACAGTTCTATTTTACGTGTTAGAAGCCGCGCTGTGCAACATAATGACACAAGTCTACGACACGATTGGAGTAACCCCACTCGTTATCGTACCAGGAAACGACTTTCACCATGTTTCCTTCCAGTACCATAGTAGACAAAGCATCAATTGTGGAGGATGCAGGGTTTCCGTTGTAATCAGACGATACGAGCGGCTCTTCGGAGTAGCCCAGAATGCCTTTGAGCGGGCCTTCTGCCGCTTCCTTCAGCGCGTTGTTGATTTCTTCAACAGTTGCATCTGTCTTCAGCTCAACTACCAGGTCCACTACCGAAACGTTTGGAGTTGGTACACGCATAGCGAAACCATTCAGCTTGCCTTTCAGCTCAGGCAATACGAGTGCCACTGCTTTTGCCGCTCCTGTAGAGGTTGGAATGATGTTCTCCGCAGCAGCACGGGCACGGCGCAAATCTTTGTGCGGCAGGTCGAGAATTTGCTGGTCATTGGTGTAAGAGTGAACGGTTGTCATCAATCCGCGTACGATGCCGAATTTTTCATTGAGAACCTTCGCGTATGGCGCCAAGCAGTTCGTTGTGCAGGATGCGTTGGAGATCACGGTGTGTTGTGCTGGATCGTACTTGTCTTCGTTTACACCGATTACGACTGTAATGTCTTCATTTGTTGCTGGAGCAGAGATGATGACTTTTTTCGCGCCACCTTCCAAATGCTTCGCTGCATCTTCGCGCTTCGTGAAGCGTCCAGTCGATTCCACTACGATTTCAACACCGTAATCTGCCCACTTGAGTTGAGCGGGGTCGCGCTCTGCCAACACCTTGATTTCTTTGCCGTCAACGATGAGCGTGTTCTCGGAAGCTTCAACGTTCACGTTCAGTACGCCATGTACGGAGTCATATTTCAAAAGGTGCGCCAGTGTGTGCGCATCTGTCAGGTCATTGACCGCTACGATTTCTACATTCGGATTGTTCAGTGCTGCACGAAATACGTTACGACCGATACGACCAAATCCGTTAATACCTACTTTTACCATAATGTATACCTCCTGCTCATTAGCTAGCTTTATTCTTCATCGCGAGAAACCTGCCCTCCGGCGAAAACCAGCGGGTCGATAATATCGTTACAATCGGTAATAAGATTGGAAAAAACACAAAGGGCAATGTCTGGATCGTCGAAACACCTAACGTGAGCGCCATCATCATCGATAGTCCGTTCCACGGAATCAGTACAGGCATGACAACTGTGGAGTCCAGCATCGTCTTGCCCAACAGCTCGCGCCCTCCCTCCCATTGGGAGAACCGCCCGAGAAGAGTAGAGCCGAGAACCAGAATCGGAATGGTTTGATTACAGCTGATGATGACCACTAACAACGACAATGCCGCTGCCTTCGCTACCAATACTGTCTTATTTTTTGTATGGCCCATCATTTTGTCTACGATGGGGGTTAATAAATTGGCTCTGTTCAAAATGCCGTTTAAAAAGCCTGCGAGAATGATTAACGCCAGAACACTGAAGATGGCGAACATCCCGCCCCCATGGACCAGTTGATCCAGCGGCGTTCCTGAATGAAGCTCAAATCCAACTAGCATCGATGTAAAAAACGTCTTCACATCCAAATTCCCATTGATCCCGACTAGAATCGCACTGGCTCCGATACCGTAAAACAATGCCTTGACCGCCTTGACTCTCAGTGCAAAAGAAGCAATTAATACGACGAGCGGCAGCATCAAGCTCCAATGTACAGAAAAATGACTGACTAGCAGCTCTTGGTACATTTGAATGGTATCCGTCGAGTTCGCCTGCGGTCGAAACAGATCAAGGATCAGGAAAAGCAACGCGCAAATCGCTACCGTAAGCAAAGCAGGACGCCGTATTCTTCTTTCCTGCTCTTCTGTCATACCGACATTGGAAAGCACCAGTAAACGACTGCTGGATATCGGTGAGAAACGTTCCCCCACCATCGCTCCAGAGATGAGCGCACCTCCTACGATCGCAGGTGATATCCCTGCTGCGTGTGCAATGCCCATCAGGGACAGCCCAATCGTACTCAGCGTACCGATTGATGTACCCAATAAATAACTGACGCCTGCGGTCAACAGAAAAGAGAGGACGAACAAATACTCGACATTCACAATCGACAATCCGTAGTAAATGATGGCGGGTATGGTTCCTCCCATCATTAATAGCGGAATCAAGAGTCCTACTAAAAACAGAATCGTAAGGACGGGCTTTGCCTTTTGGACACCTTCCCAGCCAAAAACGAGCTGCTGCTTCCACGGATACCCCAATCTTTTTACACTAACCAGTGTGACCAAGATCGCAAAAACAATCCCCCATGCGATCGGAAAACCGAGCGATAGGCTCAAAATGATGCCAGCGATCATTGCCAAGATGGGTGTTACCGATGTGATAGACATGCGACCGACTTCCTTCCGTTACAATCGTGTGGACAACAGCGTGTAAGCTGCCCCTTCGTCCGTAATGAGTACATTCTGACACGATTGCTTAGCAAAGGAAAGAATCGCTTTTGCCTTGCTTTCGCCCCCCGCAATGGAGAGCACCGTTTCTGCCTTGTGCACTTCCTCAAGCTGCAAACCAATGGTCGGCATTCTGTGGACCGTTTCTCCCGCTTCATTAAAGTAGTAGCCGAATGCTTCTGATACAGCACCCGTCTCCACTAATTCTGCGAGCTCTTCCTCCGAATAATTTCGCCTTTTCGCCATCTTGACGGCATCCCCGATTCCATGCAAAACGATTCGAGTCTCGCCCAAGAGCGACAACACATCTTGCACTTGCGGCTCTTTGACCAATGTCTGCAAGGCTTCTGGATGGAGGCGATCCGGTACGTGAAGAAGCCGATAAGAAGCACCTGTTTTCGCTGCCATGGCGGAAGCGAGCGTATTCGCTTGCAGCTCTACGCGTTCTCCCAGTCCACCGCGAGCAGGGACAAACTGAACGTTTTTGAACGAAGCAGAAGGCGTCAGATGACTTGCTACGCTAGCGATGGATGAACCACCTGTTACCGCTACAATGTCTCCTTCTTGCACGACCTGTTTGAGGACCCTTGCCCCTACCCGTCCCAGCTCTTCCTTTACCCAAGGCGATTGGTCTGCGTTGCCCTGCACCACAATGACTTCTGGTATGCCCAGCTTTTTTTGCAGGCGCTCCGCCAAGTCAGTAAGGCCGAATAGCTCTCCGACGAGAGGCTCCATGTCGTCCAAGACTTGTTGTCCTTCTTCACTCAGGCTCATTCCGGCAGCCGTTACATAAAGGAGCCCCGTCTCTTTTAGCAGTTCCACTTCTGCCCGCAAAATACGCTCAGTGGTATCCATGGCTTGAGCGAGACCTCTTCTGCCAATCGGCTGCAAATGATAGATGGATCGGAGCAACATGTACCGCTGACGCAAAACCTGAATCAAGTCAGGCAACAATTTTTGTTGCAGTTCCAGTAAACGTCGCATTTGGCCTTCTTCCTTGGTTACAAATTGTTGATCGGGACGTTTTATGTCCCTGTATATACATTTTTTGTCCCGCTTGGTGCAAAAAAAAGATCACTTGCTACAACTCGAATGTATCATATTTAACAAAATCTTGCAAGTTCCCCCGAGCCTATATAAAAAGTGCCACTCATGACTGAGCGGCACGTCTATCTAATTCGTTTCGCAGCTCCTCGAGCGTCACCACATGTGTAATGGAGCGAAACACGATCTCTCCATCTATCTCAACTACTGGAATGACAAACATCATTTCTTCATGCAAGACCGGATCACTTTCAATATCAACCATGCGCATACGAAGGGGGAACTCCTCCGCCAGACCTCGGATGTAGAGCTCCACCTCGTCGCACAAATGACATTTCTTTCGTCCGTACAAAACAATTTCAAACGTTTTTTCATTCATTCTCATTAAAACCTCTTTCGTTTGGCCGACGATGGGATCAGCATCTCTTCCCGGTACTTGGCAACCGTGCGGCGGGAGATTTCAATCCCCTCTGTAAGGAGCATCTCACCCAACTTTTGATCAGATAACGGAGACTTCCGATCTTCTTGCTCGATCAGTGCTTTGATCCTGCGCTTCACACTCTCAGAAGAAGTCGCTTCCCCGCTGGAAGTAGAGAGTGCTGACGTAAAGAAATACTTCAGCTCAAAAATTCCGCGCGGTGTTTGGACGTACTTGTTGCTGGTTGCCCGGCTGATCGTCGATTCGTGCAGGCCGACCCGCTCTGCTATTTCCTTTTGCGTCATGGGCTTTAAATAATGAATTCCCCGATCAAAAAACTCCCGTTGCATATCGAGGATGGCCTGTGTTACACGCATAAGCGTCAAGCGGCGCTGCTCCAGACTTTTTGCCAGCCACATGGCGGCATTCAGCTTATCGTGAATGAACTGTTTGGCTTCATCCTGACTTTTTTGCTGGCTCAGCATTTTTTCATAGAAGCTGTTGATTTTCAGTCGCGGTGCAGCAACATCATTGACCAATACTACATAATCATTCCCGACCTTCTCTACCGTCACATCTGGAATGACATATCTTGTCTCTACTGTGGAAAAAGCCGCCCCTGGACGCGGATTCAGCGTACGGATCAGGTCTGCCATCGCCTGTACCTCTTGCGGTGTACATCCGATTTTGTCTGCGATCCGCTGATAGCGATTGTCCGCCAAATCTTGCAGGTGGTTGCGAACGACCTGAACGATCTTTTCATCATCGAGCGCCAAATGCCCGAGCTGCAGCAAAAGACATTCTTCCAGGCTGCGTGAAGCTACGCCTACCGGATCAAAATGCTGCAAAACGGACAACACGTCCTCAATCTCCAGCATTTCAGCGCCCAGGCGCGCACTCGCTTCCTCCAATGTAATTTCCAAATACCCCTTCTCATCCAGATTCCCGATCAAAAAGAGAGCGATCTGTTTTTGCAGCGACGAGAATCCTTTTACATAGCCGAGTTGACGCTCCAGATGTTCGTACAGCGTCTCCGCACCTTGCTGGACGTGATCCAGCGGATTGTAAGTGCTTTCATTTTTCGACGAGCCGTACTCACCTGTCGCGCGATTGCCCACAATTTCTTTCCAGTCAATCTCAGGAGCTGGTTTCTCTGCTTTTGCAGAAGCGACTTCTCCAGCCACTTCAAGGTCGAAAACAGGATTTTCATTTGCCTGATCCTGCAAATAGGAGATGAGATCAATGGCTGAATACTGCAATATGGTAATCGCTTGGCGTAATTCCGGCGTCATCACTAATTTCAATGTTTGTTCTTGAAATAACCCCAATCCCATGTTCATGAAGCTCGCCTCCTTCGCACTTGCTCATGCTGCTCGATGACTCTTTATTTTCATTATATTCGTTCTCTCATGCAATTTTCCTGCCAAATTATGATACAGCAGCACAAAAAAGTGACCCTTGTGGTCAGGATCACTTTTGGAGTCTTTCCTATCCTTGGCGGCTGCGATAAAGCATCATGATAAAAAAAGGAGCTCCTACCGCTGCCGTAAACACGCCAACAGGCACATCCAGTGGGACAAACAGCGTCCGTGCCACCAAATCAGCCACTAAAACGAAAAGTCCACCAAGTATGGCAGAGGCAGGGAGTAAACGACTGTAGCCTGAACCGATCAGCTTGCGTGCCATATGCGGAGCCATCAAGCCAACAAAGCCTATTCCTCCTGCAATCCCGACTGCTGCCGCTGCCAACGCCACACTAATGGCAATCAAAATGAGCCGCTTCCGTTCGACGGAAACACCCAATCCTTTTGCTATTTCGTCCCCTAGCTCCAATGAATTCAGTGTCCTTGCCTGCATCATAATCAGAATGAAGAATCCGACTGTCCACGGAAGTAAACTAAACACATGATTCCACGAACTCCCGTACACAGTCCCGGACATCCAGCCAAGCGCTTGGTGTACTTAGACACACAGAATGAGATATGACGAAAACCGAAAAAAAGTGATGAAAAGTGAGCTATACCAAGGATTCTACGATAAGACAAGTACGAAAAGCAAAATGAGAAAAAACGAGAAAAAAAGGCGATTTCAGACTGTAAGGGTCCGAAGGTCGCCTTTTAAATTTAGGTCATTAAAAGCTGTTTAAAACCGCATTATATTGCGTTTAACTCGGCTTTGAAAGGGAGTAAAAAACGGAAATCTTCTCGCCGTACCTAACGAACTTTTCCAAACGAACTTACGAACTGGTTCGTTAGTTGAAAATACTGGTGTTATAAGCAAGTTTCTCTTGTGGAAGTCTTTTTAAAAAGCAATTGAATAAACATGCGGAATAATGAATAAAAAAACTCAATTTGCTGGCTTGATCTTAAAAGCAAGACTTTTAGCAGAATCATTAAAGGAAAACTCGAATTTTTTACCATTAAAGTCATACTCAAGTGGTTCATTGGGTTTCTTTACTGATTCGGAAGCCAGGGCAAAAATTTTATTCATGTCGGCCTGTGTTACATCTGGAATTACAATCTTAGTTGCAAATCCCATTAAAGTCATTTGTTCAAGAACCGGGGTGTTGCTGTTCAATTCTGAAGTAATCATTGAAATGCTGCTCACTTCACCATTAGTATTTTCAAAAACCTCTATGTAAGAAAAACCAGTAGGATGCGATATGTAGGAGGTTTTACCACCAATGTTTTGTTTCTTCCATTCTGTTACCGCTTGAATAGGTTCGGTAGTTACGTTCCCCGGCTCCATGAATGATGAAATAACTACCTGTGTTTTAACGCCTAAAGAAGATAATTCTTGTACAGGCGGCTGAGCTGACTGAATGCTTGGTGCTTCTGCTGGCTTGTCCTGTACTACCGTCTTGGCCTGGGTGACTGGTTGGGGTGTGGCAGCGGGTTTACTGTCGGCATTTGCGGAGGTTGGGCTGATTTCTTTGGAGATGCTGAAAGCCAGGATCATTACTAGGCAGACTATGAACATTAGACTAGCCTGGATAATAAAATGTTTTCTTGAAAACATCCGGCCCTTCTGAGCTTTGTTCATAATATTGGGGCTAAATATTCCAATTACTCCTAATAGAAAGCCAATAAAACTAACGAAACTTAACCCACCAAAGACAAGAGACATAAACTATTCTCCTTTTTGTGATTTTATTACAAATTATACCACAATTCGATGGTGGTTATATCGTTTGATTCATTCTGGATACAGCTTCTTCAGGTGAAAACCACTCAACAATTTTGCCCAGGATATGCACTCCGTCATTTGCTCCGTAAATAAGGGGTTGATACCTGTCGTTCTCGGAAATTAAATGAATTTTGTTACCGTCTTTCTTAAATCTCTTGATGGTGACTTCCTCTTCGTCAGCTCCCCCAATCATAACTAAAGCAATGTCTCCATTATCAACGGCGTTTTGCTGCCTCACAACGACATAGCCACCATCCTTAATACCAGCACCTACCATACTATCTCCGCGAACACGGACAGAGAAACAATTCTTATATTGTTCCGGCACTTTAATATACCCATCAATTAGCCTAAATACTGAGATCGGTACGCCAGCAGCAGCTTGTCCCAAGATAGGAATTTCAACAAAAGTCTCTCCTTCATCTTCATAACCCGTTTCTCTATCTTCAGCGATAATTTGACCTGTGATCCGTGTGCCTCTACCCATCTGTTGGGTGAATTCGCGAGGTGCTTTATTCTGAGCGAGTCTTTTTATTAGCGGAGTAAGTAGCTCGATATCTTCTTTGTCTAGTGCGCTTATAGCGGAATAAAGAGGATTATTGAGAAATAAAGTCGATGCAGTCTTTCCGCTTCCTTGTCTATGAGAAATAATCATGGTTCTTCTGTTGATACTCTCATCGTATTGGGTACTCAATTCCCGTTTTTGACCCGAAAAAATGTTGTTCCAGACATTGGTGTCTAAAACAACTGGAGGTTCAGTGTTTTTGTATTTAGGTCCCTCTCCAGTAAGGAGCCATTCCAGAGTGACGCCAAACTTCTCGGCAAGTCTCACTACGAAAACGGAGGATGGATCGCCTCCTTTGTTTTCCCAGTCGCTGATTCTGCTTGAAGAAGTTCCGATTTCTTTTGCTAACGCATCCATTGAAAGCTTTTCTGCGGTTCTTAGCTCCCTTAACCTCTCCCCGAAAGTTGTTGTCATATCAATATCACTCCGTTTGAGTAGTGCCATTTTTTAATTCCCCCTAAAATTTCATTCCGAAAACGGAATAAAAGTATTGTGTTCGCTCCGTATTCGGAGTAAAATGAAATTGTGGGAAGTGAGTTACCACAAATTATAGCGTAGCACTATCAATCTGACTATGACTTACTTTGTCGATGGAGGTGAGAAATTTGTTGAGAAAAAAGCCAATCACTCCATATGGCTGGGCGATCAAAACAAGATTGGCTGAATTGCAGATGGATCAAAAAGAATTCTGCGAACGGAATGGAATTCCCGAAAACAGAATGTCAGACCTCATTTCTGGGACAAGACCAGCAAAAAAGTATCGAAAATTGATAGATGACATTTTGTTCACGGAGCGCCGCCTTCCGAAAGCGGAGTAATTCGATTGAAAGAGGGAGTTAAATGAACGAAAAGCCTCATCTGATCCACCCCAGCGATCTATCCGTAATGTTGAAATCTTTGGCGACTATTGACGAAACGAAGAAAAATTCAGCATACAGGAAACATCATGAATCTATCATGCTGCATTGTGCTTCTATAGCGGCACAGATAACACCCGAAATTGAAGAGTTAAGCACTCAAATTTCTTTCCTAACTAAACGCCGTGAATATCTGATGAGTCTTTACAACGATATTTACACCAAGTATTCGGAAAGTAGCAAGGAGTGGGAACAGTACAATCATTCATCTACAGAAACAAGCCAAAAAGCTGAATAAGGAAGGAGGCAGACCGTGGGCGAGTTGCAACTTTTAACCGTCAAGGAAACCGCTCGTCTCATGGGCATATCCGAGCGAGCGGTACAAAAGCAAATCAGTAGCAACAAGCTAAAAGCTAATGCTGTAAAAACTGGAACGCGAGGGCGCGGAGGAATTGAGTATCAAATCCCTGTTTCTTCTCTCCCGATCCAGGCGCAGAAAAAAGCAGTCAAGTTGTTTAAAGAAGTAGTTGAAAATAGCACGGATCAAAAAGCGCAAGCTCCACTTGAAGTATTTAGCGATCAAGAGCGTGAGCAAATTGGTTACTGGAGAAAGTGCTTCGATCAGTGGCAAGCCTTCCGATCTCAACCTGGAATGACCAAAGCTGAGCTTGATGAAATGTTCTGCGAAAACTGGAATCTTGCCCATCCTGAAAATCAAGTGACAGCCAAAACGCTACATCGGAAATACAAGTCCTGGATGGAACAGGGAGACGCTGCCCTAGTAGATCGCCGAGGCGGTTGGAATCGTGGTGAGTCAACTATACCCGAGGTGGTCTGGAGTATATTTCAGCAGTATTACCTTGATGAGAATAGGCCCAGCGCCCAAGCGTGTTACAGATGGGTGAGCATTTGGGCCAAGGAAAACAACTTCGGCCCGTTACCATCATGTAAGGCTTTCGAGCGAAGGATCACAACCATTCCCTATGCAGTCATCCGCATGTATAGATACGGCGAAAAAGACTTCGATGATAAAGTCGCACCATTTGCCCGCCGTTCTTATCAAGGACTTGCAAGCAATGATATTTGGGTCGCAGACAACCATAAGTTTGACGTAGTGGTAAGGCGTCCAGACGGATCAACCTATCGCCCACAAGTAACCATGTACACCGATGTCCGAAGCCGAAAAACAATGTCCATTGTCGTATCTGAAAACCCAAACTCCGATACAAACCTCCTGGCAATACGGAAAGGCATCCTCAAGTATGGCATCCCCAAAGTGGTCTACACCGACAACGGTATGGACTTCCTCGCAAGCGACATTGGAGGACGTGGACGGCGCAAGACAAAGAAAAACGATGGTGAACACAAACCGCCTGCGGTGTTTGAGCGATTGGGCATCCGAATGATGAATGCCAAGGTAAAAAATGCAAAGGCGAAACTGGTTGAACGGACCTTCAGGGAAGTGAAAGAAAACTTCTCCAAACTGTTCCTCACCTATCAGGGTGGACATGTCAAGGAGCGTCCAGAGCGGCTGCTAAAAATCTTAAAAGACCCGAACAACATCGTCACGGAAGAAGAGTTTGCGGAAGCTTTTGAAACCTTCGCTTTTGGCTGGTTGGATCATCAACCACACTATGGCGATGGGATGAACGGCAAAACACCACACCAAGTATATGCCGAGCAGTTAATTGAAAAACGCACTGCGCTGCCGGAGGACTTAGACCTGATGCTGATGCGTTCTTCCAAGCCAGTTACGGTTGGCAGAAACGGTGTCCGGCTTACGCTTTACGGTTACGGTCTCGATTTTTACGACACAGAGCTTGTTGCTCAGTATCGCGGCAAGAAAGTCTATGTCCGATTCGATCCGGCGAATTTGGGAGAGGTTCGGGTCTATGACCTGGAGGACCGTTTCCTGATGACTGCCACACATAAAAAGGCTTTGGAATACGGGGCCAGCAAGGAAGATATTAAGAACGTGGCAAGCGAGTCCAAGAAGATTAAGAAGCGCGTAAAAGCTTACAAGGAAGCACTTGTCGCAGAAATTTACGCACCCGATCCAATGGACCTTGTGATGGGACAAGCCCGCAAGAATCTTGAGGAAGCAACTGAAGCTGAAGCAAAAGTCCTCTCTCCGGTTCGTTCAGGTGAGCGGAAAGTCGAAGCAGCTCCTCTCAAAAAAGCTGTGGGCCAAACCAATAACATTAACCTATCTCGCATGATAAGTGCGGCTCAAAAAACCAAGAAGTAAGGAGCGGTTTTCATGGTTGTCACCAATGAATGGTTGGAACTGATCCAGGCCATAAAAGACCACATGGAAAAAACGGGGATGTCACAGTCAGGAGTAGCAAGAGCGTTGGGTATCTCGCCTGCGGCTCTCAGTCGGTTTTTGAAAGAGACCTATCCATCCCCTCACAAGCTCTTTGGTAAGATTCGGGCTTTCCTCACAGTTGACGAGGCCAGGGAGGTTGCACCACAGAAGCCGGACTTTGTACATACTTCTCAGTCACAAGCGGTCCTGGACATCATCACTTACTGCCATGTTGCAAACGTGCTAGGTATTGTCTACGGCGACGCAGGGATCGGCAAGACCGAAGCTATCCGGGAATATGCCCGCAACCATCCTGAAGCGGTTGTCATCACTATGTCGCCAGCTTTCGGAACGACTAAAGGTGTTACGGAAAAACTTGCAAAGGCACTGAAAGTCCAAGAAGGCCGATCCATTCGTCGGATGTATGAAGAGATCAACGAGAAACTGGTCGAATCCGGCAGGGTTATCATCGTAGACGAAGCGCAGCATCTTCCGCTGAAAGCCCTGGATCATCTGCGATCCATCGCGGACGAAAGCGGCGTCGGTTTGGTCCTGATCGGAAACGAAGAAGTTTATACCCGAATGACGGGCCGAGGCGAAGCAGCTTTCGCGCAGTTGTTCTCTCGCATCTCCATGAGAAAGAATGTCCGCACGGAACTAACTCAGCCGGAAGATATGGAACTGCTGTTCCCGCACCTGCAAGAAGAAGAACGAAACTTCCTGCTGCGAATCTCCAGAAGCAAATACGGCATTCGTGGTGCAGTCAACGTGTATGTAAACAGCGCCGCCAACCAAAACGTAAAGCTGCAAGGTCTGATGGACATGGCGCGATATATGGGGATTGGAGCATGAGGGCAATAAAAAAAGCCTGAGTTAGCGGCTCAGACTTTTTCCGGGATAACACCCGATCCATTCACTTTTCAGGGACCAGTATATCACGGCTGATGTTCCGATGGAAAGGGTGTTTCCTTCGACAACAAATTTTATGGAGGGATCGCCAATGTTCGTTTGGAAAGGCAAGTTTGTATCTTTCGAGGGTCAGCAATGGATTATCAATGAGATTCTTGGCAATGACGTTACACTGATTCGATATGTTGAGCGGATGCCACTTGAACGTCAGGTCAGCCTTACTCAACTGGATGGCGGCGGATCGTGGGCAAGAAGAGGGCTGGTTGGATGACTTTGGAAAAAGCGACTCTTGACCGATTTATCGCCAGCGTGTTCCAGCAGCTAGATGACGACGGCCTGATCCAACGAGCTGATGAGGATTTTGTCCTCACCGAAAAAGGCAAGGCCCGTATACAAAAGCAAATTGACAAGATGACTCCAGGGCGCTTGCTCATGTTGGAAATGTACTTTGCTGAAAGGTTTGGTGTCCCCCTCTCCTACGACATTACACGAAAGGACTGAATCATCCGAATGGATGCACAAAAGGAAAGTGTGTTCCGGGTTTGCCGACACGCTCTGACCGATGAACAGCAACATCTTGCTGATGTGCTGCTCAAGAGGTATAGCGAAAGCGATCTCCAAAAACTAGCTGCATACTTTGCTTGCATCGCAAAGACTCGCAAGGCCGAGAAGCTTGCTTTAAACGTCGTTTTAACACAGCTTAAATACTTCATGGATTACCCGCCTGAACTGGTTATCCAGGCGGCGGTGATCCACTCAAGCAAGTACCCGGACAGGAAAGAGAACTACACGCAAGGCATCCTGAGAAACCTTGCACAGCAGGAAGGATTCAAGAAAAAGAACTATGGGCAGGTGATCGTTGATGGAGGGCCTGCAAGGGTTTCTGGATCAACTGAAGGCCAGCATCGCGGGAAATATGCCGACCACTACGTCACAGGAAGCGAGCTGCCCATTTAATAAGTGCGACGGCAGCATGTGGAAGGTTGTACAGCTCCCAGGCAAAGGTAGCTCTGAAGTGCGCTGCGAGTGTTACGATTTCAAGCTTTTTCAACTGAGCATATCTGACAAATGCCCGCATCGTGAATGCGATGGCAGCGGTTGGACGCTCTTTCTGGATGAAGAAAATGGCGTCTGCCGCCGCAAAGAATGTAAATGTCTCATTCAGGAAAATGAACAAAGACGCCTGGACAAGCTCTTCAAAATTGCACGAATACCAGCGAAGTACCTGGACAAACGTCTTGAGAATTACGAGGCCGCGCCTGGATCAGAGCAGCATACAGCTTGGCGCATGGCAAAACGATACGTTGAGCGGTTCCAGGAACTCCGTTCCGAAGAGAAAAACGGACTCTTTATGTTTGGTAATCCAGGAACGGGCAAAAGCCATCTGAGCTATGCCATTCTTCAGGAAATGATGAGGCAAGGAGTCGCTGGCATCTGTGCGACGGTTCCCGATCTCATGGAGTCCCTACGGCCCGGTGGTGATGAGTCTCAGGATACAAAGAAGATGCTAGAAGCCCTCAAGACAATGGACCTTCTCATCCTGGACGATCTAGGAGCCTGCAAGTCCACGCCTTGGGTAACGGAACGGGTGTACATCATCCTGAACGCTCGCGCCTCTAATAACCTCCCGACCATCATCACAAGCAACGAGGACCTGGACACGCTGGAATCTCTTCCTGGATGGGATCGGATTGTGAGCCGAATCCTGGGCATGACGCATGTGGTTCCTGTTCATGGCGATGATTACAGGAAAAAGAAATGAAACGTGACATCAAGGTTCTGAGCGAGTATTTCCGTGAGAGGGATTCCCTTCCTGCTCCACTGGAAAGGGATGCAATACCGGGTGTCTGCGTTTGCGGTCATCGGGGGCCATTCAAACTACGGTTCAAAGCTCATGTGTTGTACAGGCATTGCCCCACTTGCAATGATGCGGTGGACATGGATAAAAGGAGCTGAAAAGCATGGAATACGATTATCTGCCTGACATCATCGAAAGAACTTGCAACGCAGATCACTACGCAAACAACTACAACAGCAAAATCAAAGGGTTTCGTGGTGCATTCACCATCGAAGATATGATCTTCTTCCATTCAAAATTAGAAGGAGCTGTACAGGATGAGCCAGAAGCGCAGGCCGGGTAAACCGCCCGTCATTATCCCTCGTAAAATATCCGATTGGATCAAGCAGAACACGACTAACACTGCTGTGAATAACTACAAGGTTGGCGGAGGGCTTACCCCTTGGAATGCACAAAGCCAACGCTTGAATTGAGGGAGGAAGTAGAAATGTCTGGTAAAGACCCAAAAGATATGACGCTTGAGGAACTTTGGGAACTTATTGACAAGGAAGGTATCCAAATTCACTCTCCTGATTGAACTGTCGAAACGCTCCCGGCCCTCCGGGGGTGTCAGTGGGAAATGGCCTACCCACTCTGATGATGACAGGCCAAAAACTACACAAAGGATGATGAGATTGGCAAAAAAGAAAGCAGCTCCCGTTTTCCAAAGCTGGGAAGAAGTCAACCAAGCGATGCGGGAAATAAGTGTGCTTGACGCCCAGGTTTCCTCCGCTGAAGCGAAAATGAATCAGCTTATCAACGACATTAAGGCCGATACTGAAGCCGTGGTCACTCCGCTGCTCCAGCGAAAGGCGGAGCTTGAACAGCATATCCAGGTTTTTACCGAGTCCTGCATTGATGAGTTTAAGGACAGCAAGACGAAATCCCTGACGTTTGGAGAAGTCGGCTTCCGAAAAACCACAAGCATTGTCACCCGAAACGTCAAGGCGATCCTGGAGGCACTGAAGCAGAACAAAATGTTTGATTGCATCGTCACCAAAGAGTCTATCGACAAAGATGAGTTGGCGAAGTACGACGATGCGGCCCTCGCAAAAGTCGGCGCAAAGCGCGATACGAAAGACAAATTCTTTTATAAACCAGCAGTTGAAAGGATTGAGGCCCAATGACAACCACACCGCGCAGCCAAAGAGGTAACGATCCTCAAAAGAGATTGAAGTCCATTCCCCAGCCTACTGAAGAAGTATCCCTGAACATCATGCGGAACATCGAAGGGAAGGACGTCGAGAGGGTGCTGACCGCAGCCAATGCGTTTGTAGGGTCCTTCGATCCGGCAGAACGATACGAGCTGACGCTGATCGTCAGGAAAATGGAGCCAGCAATACAAGCCGAAACACCCTGATTCGTCAGGGTGTCGCGAGGGGATGACCTTCCTCGCCTGATGATGGCAGGTCAGGGATATACGCTGAAGGTGCTGGATACGAGCAGGAGCTTTACTACCCCTTCCTCCTGCTCCCTAGCATCTTCAGGGTATATCCCTATTTCAAAAGGCTTTTAAACTCCGTTTAAAAATCTGTGAAACCATACATAGGGGGATGAGGATGACAACCAAACGGAAAAAGAGACGGAAGAAAACGGATCGCATGACGCCCGCACAAATGCGGGAAATGCTTGGTATCCGTAAAGAACCAAAGCCTCGTGTCAATCGGAAGAAATACGCCCAAGAAATTGACCAAAGATGGCGAAAAAACCGAATGAATGCCTTTGAGTTTGAACACTACTTTGGGGTTATGATTACCTACTTCCTGGGTAGAATCTCAGCCAGGGCCGAGTCAAAGCCTGATTTACTGGAAAGTCACCGAATTACAGACGAAGAAATGGGGATTTTACAGTTGATCGAACGAGCTTTGAACCTGCATGAGCTGCGCGATCAAATTAAAAACGGGTTGCATGAATACAACATCATGAACGGTGATCCGATTGACCATGACCCGTTTGACGTCTTGGAGCGAAAAATTGAAAAGGTAACGGCTGGACTGGAGGGTGTCTCCGTATGATTGAACGCAAGCAGCTCGCCGTCCTCCACATTGCAAAAAAGGACTTGAGCCTTGATGACGATGTGTACAGGCAAATCCTTCAGCAAGAAGCCGGAGTCTCCAGCAGCCGTGATCTCTCCCTTGACGGCTTCCGAAAAGTAATGAAACGGCTGGAACAGCTTGGCTACAAAGGCAGCGCGAAGCCCAAACAGAGCAGGAGCAAAACGAAAGACCCGAACGCAATTGTCGGGCCGTGGCAAGCTCAAAAAATCCGGCAGCTATTTGCGGAGCTGGGCTGGCATGAAACTGAAAGGCAGCAAGGGTTTACCAAAAAGATGATCGGCAAGCCCTGGGCGCAGACACGATCCGAGGCAAACAAGATCATTGAGGCGCTAAAAGCGATGAGCAAACGCCAGGAGGTGCAAAGAAAATGAGTCTCGCCCAGGAAAAAGAAGAAATCAGGCTCGATGACTGGATGCAGGAAGTTACACTGAAGGAATTATCCTCTACGGCTCTTGAAATTGCTGAAATCATCGGGATTGAAGCGACACTGAAGCTAATCAAGAAATTTGGTGGCGACATGCTCTATCTCCCCAAAGAGGAAACCATTTTCCGATCCATCCGAGACAAGCGAATCAAAGCCGAATACAACGGGGCCAATTACAAAGAACTTGCACAAAAGTACAACATCACGGTATCATGGGTCCGTGAAATCCTAGCGGATACTCCCCACCCGGATCAAATGAATATCTTTGATATTGCGGAATAGACAAGTGTTTCTATCAATTAAGTTTCTCAAGAGCATTTTTGGAATGTGAATATCTACCAATGATAACCTCAATCTACAAGGATTGAGGTTTTTTATTTTGCCCGAAAGGAGGTTCCGAATGAAATTTTCGTATGACTTGCTCATTCCGTTTCTCTCGATTGCCGTTGCTCTCATCTACATCTTGATTGGCGTCATTGGTTTTTTTGCGAGAGACGCATACAACCGAATGAAGGAAGAGCAAACCAAGCAATCCACGGACATCAAGAGCCTGGAAGAAAAGTTTGTCAAGACCAAAGAGGACATTTCCAAGGAGTATGTCCGCAAAGACGAGTTTTTCCGGGAGATCAACAAGATAGATCAAAAGATTGATAGAATCGGCGAACACATCACCGAGATTCACAAAATAGTTTCAGCAATGGGAGGAAACCACCGTGCTTAATGACGATGCAAAAGAAATGCGCGGCTGGGTATTGCGGATCACCGAGAGAGCTTACCCTGATCCACTGTCCGTCGATCTCGTCCGCCAGCACCTTCAGGAGTTAAATTACGCACCATCTGAGCGAGAAGTAAAAGCCCATCTCGCTTATCTTTCTGAAAAGCAGCTCGTCGTAACTGAAACCATCGGCAGCAGCTCAATTGCAAGAAATACCGTCAGACTCACCGCCAAAGGTAAAGACCTGCTGGAAGGCAACATTCCGCCTGATGCCGGGATCAACTTAGGAGCCAGATTTTAATGGCTGAAGATCGCAACCGAAGCCATTCCAAAGTCACCAAGCTACCTGCCAATCTACAAAAAGCGATCAACGACGCTATTGTAAACGGCAGGCTCACATACAAGCAGATTCATGAAATGGTTGTCTCTGCTGGTCATGACATTAGCGAAGCGAGTCTCCAACGGTATGGTAAGAAATTTCTTGCAAAACTAGAAGCGATCAGCATTGCAAGAGACCAAGCAAAGGCAATCATCGAAAGCAGCAACGGGCCAAACACTGATATGGCAGAAGCTACCTCGACGGTGGCCTTTCAGATTCTCATGGAGATGCTGGTCAACAGTCCGAAGAAGCCAGGGAAAGCAACGCTTGACGCAATCAAGGCACTGGCTACGCTTGAGCGCTCCACCATCGCCCGCGAAAAGCTAAAGTTTACAGCGGAAAAAGCTGTGAAGGAAGCTGCGGACCGGATCAAGGCGGAGCTGCGCGAAACCATCACGAATGATCCAGACCTTTTGGACAAGCTCATCCTGATTGTGGAGTCGAATGCCAATGTCCCTGCTTAAAGACCTTGTTCCCAAACGCGAAGATCAGGCGATCTCGTTTATCGAGTATTGCCGAAAGCATCTGACTCTTGACGATGGCAGGCCCTATGATCCTATCGGCAGAGGCTTCATGAAAGAAATCGTGGACAATTATCACACCCACCCGCACATGACTGTAGAGAAAGGCGCTCAGACGGGTTTCTCTACTCTAGCAATCGCCCACACGCTTTACATGGTAGACGTCCTGGGCAAAAACATCATCTACTATCTACCAACTGATGCAATGGCAAATATGTTCGGCCCAACCCGGTTTGATCCGTATGTCCAGCGCAGCGAATATCTCAGCAGCCGCATACGTGGGACCGACCAAAAGAGCCTGAAGCAAATCGGGACCCACTTCTTTTATATCCGTGGTCTTGTCAGTAAAACGGGGGCAATCTCCATTCCTGCCGACGAGATCATCTTTGACGAAGTGGCGCTCATCAACCCGGAAAATATGGAGCTGGCGCAAGACCGTATTTCCGCGCCTGGATCACTTGGCTGGCAGAAATACTTCTCCGTTGCCTTGTTTGAATCAGATGGGATCGACGAACTATTTGACGCTTCAGATAAGCGGCAATGGATAGTCACCTGCTACGGTTGCAGACGAGAGGCCACGCTTGAGAGTGACTTCCCTGACAACATCGTGAAAAAGAATGGAGACGTTTTTCTTGTCTGTCCAAAATGCGGTCATAAGCTAGACGTCACCAACGCTCGTTGGGTCGCTGAACATCCAGACCGGGACAGTCGCCTTGGCTACCGTGTACCGCAGCTCATCATTCCAGACACAAAGCTTTCCCTGATCTATGAAAGATGGGAAAAAGCAAAGGATCGCCCATCGAAACGGGCGACCTTCAGGCGAAGCGTCCTTGCTCTTCCTGACTCCGGCAACATGCAGCCGATCTCGCCTGCTGTCCTGCAACGTCTGGAAGAGCTGTCCGACTACTACTTCCACGATCATAGCGATGTTGTGACGGGCGTCGGGATCGACATGGGCGACAAAGCCCACGTTGCGATTGCCCAGCCCTATGGGTCAGAAGGAATGCTCCCTATCGCATTCTTTGAGGTAGAGGTTGAAGAACTGTCCGAGCTGGTCAAACACATCGAAGAAGCGTTCAACCCTGGCGCGTTGGTCATTGACGCTATGCCGTACAAAACCGAATCGAAGAAGATCGTCCGGCAGCTTACAAAATGTCGGGGGTACATTCAGTATTTCAAAGGCACGGAGCTGAAGGAAGGTGAAGAAGGCGAAGGCGAAAAGGCCGTCAACAAGGTCACTGTAGATCGGGACGAATCCCTTGACGAAACGACAGACCTATTTGCTGCCAACCCGCCGCTTGCTCTTCTCCCCAAACCGCGCAATCCGAAGGAAGAAGTCACCATCAACACCGTCAAGCTGCATCTGAAAAAGCTGGTCAAAGAAACATCCGGCAGCGGTGAGGACGCGACCATTCACTACAAGAAGAATGTCGCCAACCACTTTGGTATGGCGATCAACTCAGCCCGTATCGCCTTGCAACTGGCCCTGGGCCAAAGCAGGATGACGGGGCCTGCCGAATACACGCCAGTGGTCAGATCGAGGTTTAGGAAGAAAGGAGCGTACTAATGGCACAAACACCTGAAATGAATCGAATAGCCGTTGTGTCGGTGCGTGATCGTTTTTACTCCTATCCGACATCCGGCCTTACTCCTGAGAAACTGGCCCGGATTCTGAGACAGGCCGATGAGGGCGACATCGCTCTGCAAATGGAAGCCTTCGCAGAGATGGAAGAAAAAGACCTGAAGCTTGGTTCCCTTCTCCAGACAAGGAAAAACGCCGTGCTGGGACTCAACTGGGAGGTGATGCCTGCCGACGAATCCGAGGAAGCAAAGCGCCGGGCCGAGCTGGTTAAGAAAGCGATGGAGTTTGAAGGGCTGGAAGATACCCTGCTTGATCTCTTGGACGCGATTGGCAAAGGCTTCTCCGTCTGCGAAATCGAGTGGAATTATGACCAAGGGATGGTGCTTCCCAAAAGAATCCCGTGGGTGGACACAAGGCGCTTTACCTTCGACCTGGAAGGCAACATGCGCCTGATAACAGACGAGAACCCAACGGGCATGCTGCTTCCGACCAACAAATTCATGATTCATCGCTACAAGGCAAGAAGCGGATCAATGGTCAGAGCTGGGATCATCCGCTCCTGCGCCTGGATGTACATGTTCAAAAACTATTCCATTAAGGACTGGATGACGTTCCTGGAGGTCTTTGGAATGCCGATCCGGGTCGGGAAGTATGAACCTGGAACGCCCGATCATGATAGAGCGGTTCTGGAAAGGGCCGTTCAAGCTATCGGATCAGATGCAGCAGCCGTGATCTCCAAAAACACGATGATTGAGTTTATCCAGACGGCGCAAAAGTCTGCTGATCCTTTCAAGGACATGGTTGCTCTTGCCAACTCCGAAATGGCCCAAGCTGTATTGGGGCAAACCCTTTCAAGTGACGTCGGATCATCCGGCAGCCGAGCCTTGGGTCAAACGCATGGCGAGGTACGTCAAGACCTGCTGGAAGCAGATTGCAAGGGATTGGCTGAAACCTTCAGGCGTTATCTATTCAAGCCGCTGATCTTCTTCAACTTTGGGGATTCCCATTTACTGCCCTGGCTGAAATTCCACTATGAACCGCCAGAGGACATGTTGGCAGCGGCTGATCTTTACAAGAAGGTACAAGACATGGGCGTGGCGCTCCCGGCCAACCACGTTTACGAGAAGTTTGGAATCCCGCAGCCAAAAGATGGCGAGGCCGTTCTGACAGCGCCAAAGCAAAACCCAGTGACTACTCTCTCATTCTCCGAAAGGGATTCTATCAAACCGCCAAGGACGAACCCGGCCCAGGCAAATGTGGATCGGTTTGTCCAGGATGCCGTACAAGCTGCTGGCGATCCCGTTGGACAGATGATAGAAACCATCAAACAAGTAATTGCAAAAAGTAGTAGTTTCCAAGAAGCCAAGCAGCAGCTTGAAGAGCTGATTGAAAAGATGGAGTTTGATCCTCTTCAGGAGACGCTTCAGCAATCTATCTTCGCTGCCTCCCTGTTTGGTCGCAAGGCTGTATTGGATGAGGTGGACCAGGATGGCTGACTTTGAAAAAATCACGCTGCTACCGATGGATGAAGCCATAGACTACTGGCGGCTGCGTGTTCCGATGTCGCCGGACGAATACAAAGCGCTGGCAGCAGAGAGCAAAGCAAAAGCCTTCTCTTCCGCTCTAGCAACTTCAGCGCACATGGTCGCCCAAGTCTATCAAGCCATCGAGGATGCCCTATCAGATGGGGACACGTTTGAAGAGTTTCAGGACAAGACCAAGGACCTTTTTGAAAAAGCTGGTTATGAGGTCAAGCCCTATCAAGTTGAGACTCTTTTTTTAACGGTTGTTCAATCGAGCTACAACGCTGGTAGATGGAAGCAGCTCACCGATCCTGACATCCTCGAAGAGTTTCCCTACTGGGAATATGACGCCGTGGGAGATAAACGAACCCGGCCTTCTCACATGGCAATGGACGGCCTTGTCTATCCTGCCAATCATCCGTTCTGGGCCTCCTGGTTTCCGCCGAATGGCTTTCGCTGTCGGTGCAGCGTCCGCGCAAGGTCGGCTTCATCCGTTAAGAGAAACGGCCTAACGGTCCAAAAGGATGCGCCAAAGCTGCTGCCGGACGAGGGATTCAATCACTCGCCTGCTGCGGTTTGGAAACCGAGTTTTGATAGTCTACCAAAGCCTCTAGCAGATCGAGCTGAAAGAAGGCTCCTAGAAGGCCCAAATTAACAGTTTAGGGAGGTGAGGGTAAAAATATACCTGCGATAGTCTATTAAACGCTTTTAAAGCAATTTAAACGGGTTTTAAACGGGGGTGTGCATGTGGCAAAGAGGTCAAAACTTCCTCTACGAAAAATTGCCCTCACGGAAATTCATTCCTTGAATGAGGTTCCGAGTGAAGTCCAACTGCTCCCTCGCGGATGGACAAACACCAAAAAAGGCAAGTTTTTGGTAGATGAAGAGTCTATCAGATTGATCCTGAGAGACTTCCAGGCAAAGGCGAATGATGCGGTGATAGATTACGAACACCAAACCCTAACGGGTCAACAAGCGCCTGCTGCTGGATGGATTATGGAGCTGGTAGATAAGGGAGACGCCGGATTATGGGGACGAGTTGAATGGACGGATCGGGCCAAGGAGTACCTTGCCAACCGCGAATATCGTTACCTCTCCCCTGTGATCCATGTCAGGGAAGATGGCAAGGTCATTGGCTTCATCAATGCCGGATTGACCAACTTTCCTGCTATCGACGGGATGGTTCCCGTCTCATTCAAAGATCAAGAAACGGAGGAAGAACAACCAATGAACGAATTTTTGAAAAAGCTCGCTGCTGCTCTTGGCCTTCCTGAGACAGCGACGGAAGAAGAAGTGCTTGCTGCCATTCAAGAGCTGGCAAAAAACAAGGGTGCGAAGCCGGAAGCACAATACGAGGCGTTCAAGTCCACAATCGCCCAGGCATTGGGTATGGGAACAAATGCCAGTGACGTAGATATTCGCGCAACGGTTCTCTCCCTGAAGGCATCCAGTGACAATAATTCCGTTGTCAAGGAGCTTCAGGAACGACTTGATAAACGGGATCGCGAGGAAGTGATCCAACTGGCGCTGACACAAGGCAAGATTACTCCGGCGCAGAAGGATTGGGCGGAAAATTATGCCAAAGTTGACCTGGAAGGATTCCGTAAATTCGTAGAGACAGCGCCGCAGCTCGTTCCTATGGGTAGTGGCGGCACAACCTACGCGCTGAAGAATCCGGGTGTTGGCGGGTTGGATGACAGCCAGGCCAACGTCAACAACCTCCTGGGCATTGATGCTGAAACTTATAAGAAATACGGAGGCGATCAGTAATGTTGACCCAAGACCGTAACACCAAACAAATGGCAACAGCCGACAGGCTGATCCTCCCGATTGCAGCAAACACCGTGATCTATCAAGGCGGGTTGGTTGCGATCAATGCTGCTGGCGAGGCTGTACCTGCTGCTGCAACGGCTGGCCTGAAAGTCGCCGGACGTGCTGAAGCACATGTTGACAACCGATACAGCGGGGCTGGAGAAAACAGCATCGCCGTTGGGCGCGGGATCTTCCTCTACAAAAACAGTACGGCAAACCCTGTTACCGCAGCACAATTGCTGGAAGATTGTTTCATTGAGGATGACGAAACGGTTCGCGTCTCTACGGCAGGCACAAACATTCGCGCAGGAAAGGTAATCTCCCTGGACGCTAAAGGCGTTTGGGTAGAGATTCGATAGGAGGTCGACCTAATTGATTATCAACGCAACCAATTTAAGAAGCATTTACACAGGCTTTAAAGTCATTTTCAATCAGGCTCTGCAAAACGCCAAGCCTATGTGGACAAAGATCGCTACGCTAGTGCCTTCCACGGCCCGTGATGAGGAATACAAATGGCTGGGCAAATTCCCGCGCATGCGTGAATGGATCGGTTCCCGTGTTCTGGACAATCTTGCGACGCATGGCTACACCATCAAAAACAAAAGCTTTGAGGCAACCATCGCGGTAGACCGCGATGACATCGAGGACGATCAGATCGGCGTCTACACTCCGATGATCGAAGGCTTGGCGCAAAGTGCTGCTAATCACCCGGACGAGCTGGTTTTCACTCTCCTGGCGAGAGGGTTCGCCGAGAAGTGCTATGACGGGCAATACTTCTTCGATGAGGAACACCAAGACGGAGACGGCCCGGTTCAGTCCAACAAAGGCACGAAAAAGCTGACCAGTGCTTCATACAGCTCGGCTTACGCTCAGATGATGAGCTTGAAAGATGAGCATGGAAACCCATTGAACGTAACGCCTACCGTCCTGGTTGTTCCGCCGCAGCTCCGCGAAATGGGTCTCAAAATCTTGCAAGCTGAGAACAACGAAAACGGCGAAACCAACGTGAACAGAAACAGCGCAGAGCTGCTCGTCGCTCCTTGGTTGGCTTCCGATCCGAACGCTTGGTTCCTCCTGGATACCTCTAAACCAGTGAAGCCGATCATCTTCCAGGAACGTAAAAAACCTCATTTTGACGCGCTGGATCAGCCGACAGATGAGAACGTCTTTATGAAAAAACAGTATGTTTACGGCGTCGATTCGCGGGATAACGCTGGCTATGGCCTCTGGCAGTTGGCCTACGGCTCTACCGGGGTGGATGCCTAATGAGTCAGGGAATCGCCATTACCAGTAAAGCTAATGGCTTCCGCCGGGCGGGGATAAAACACCCTGCCCAGCGGGTAGTCTATCCAGCGGATCGGTTCACCGAATTGCAGCTCAAGCTTCTGAAGGAAGAACCTATGCTCATTGTGGAAGAGGACGTCCCCCTTCCTGAAGATGAGCATGACGAGGACGACGACAAGGGCAAAGGCCAGCGCGGTGGAAACCGCCGTAAAAAGGAACAAGGTCAGGGGCAAGGTGAAAATCCTGCCCAGGCTGGCGAGCCGGACGACGATCCGACAAAAGCCAATGATCCAGCCCAGGAAAATCCACAGCAAGACCCTAACCAACAGCCGGAATAAGGAGGGCTGACACATGTACGCTGTAGCCTCTGACGTAGAAAGCAAGCTTTCACCCGACATCCTGATGAGACTGACGGATGACGATGGGACTGGAGAAATCAACTGGGATATTGTCACCAAGATGATCCAGGAGGCCAGCGCGGAAGTGGACGCCTTTCTTGCGATGCGATACACCTTGCCCTTATCCCCCGTGCCGCCGATCCTCTCCAAGCTGACCTTGGACATTACGCTTTACAACCTGTTTTCTCGCAGGGGCATTGATGAGAGCAGCGCGGACGGTGTGATCGTCACCAGGTACAACAATGCAGTTCGCATGCTGGAGAAGATTGCAGCCGGATCAATGGAGATTATCCCGCCAACCAGTGACACGGGCGGCGAGGCTCCTTCTTCCTCTCATTCCATGAGCTATCAAACGGCTCCCCGGATATTCTCACGGGAACAGATGAAAGGCTACTGACATGAGCAGCACAGAGTTTGGGGACTGGAAAAAGGCAATGTCCCTGCTGAACCACATGGGCGAGGCCAACATGCTCCGAATCAACAAGAAGATTGGTTCAGCTATGGTGGACAGCACGAGGGACAGATTCAAAACGGGGACCGCGCCGGATGGAACACCTTGGCCCAAATCGAAACGGGCCGAACGCGAAGGCGGAAAGACGCTCGTCAGAAAAGCGCGTTTG
Organism: Brevibacillus brevis; assembly: GCF_900637055.1. Classification (NCBI taxonomy): domain Bacteria; kingdom Bacillati; phylum Bacillota; class Bacilli; order Caryophanales; family Paenibacillaceae; genus Brevibacillus; species Brevibacillus brevis. Next base: position 459,451 of record NZ_LR134338.1, on the reverse strand, counting down.
CGAAACTCAATCACCTTTCGGGCTACTCCGAGGCAGGTAGAATGGGGAACCAACGTCCCGTATGCAAAGACTCATAACAACGGCGAAGAGATCAGGGAACATGTCGTCAGGGCGAAAAACAAGCGCTCTCTTCGCTTCTTTGTAAACGGGCAGGTCATCTTCCGTAAAAAAGTCACCATCCCAAAGATCGAGATGCCAAAGCGCCAGTTTATCGGGCTTTCTGATGATGACGAGCAAGAGATCAAAGAAATAATCATTCGTGAGATTGGAGGGGGCTTTGTATGATCCAGGCCGTCCAAAATGGTCTGAAATCCGCCTTGCTGCAAACCGGGATCGCTGAAAAGCTGATTTATACCTCTGTTGCAGATGAAAAGGCGTATCAACATACACCCTCTGCCTTCATCCTGATGGAACCGGGAGAGATCAAAACGGATCGGCAGCGTGTAGCGATCCGCCCAGGTCGATTTATCTGGCAGCTCTATACGCTGACCATCCCCTTTAGTGTCCTGATAACGGACAAAGACCTTCCGAAAGCCGAAAGCAAGGCGCTCGCCTTTCTGACAAAGCTTCCAAGAAGGCTGCTTGATGGGGATTACGCGATTGCGCTACAGCCTGGGGCCATCAAGACGCTTGAGGATACAAGCATCATGTCTCAGGCAGTTGGGTTTGAAGTCATTGTCACCGCTAAAGGCGGGGTCTACTCCGAGCAGAAGGCCGCGCAAATGAAAGTCATAATCGAAGGAGTTGAATTTGACCTTGGAAACAACGAAACAAACTGACCAGCAAGAGCAAGCGCCTGTCGTCCCCGATGGAATGGAATCCATTGAGAGTTTGTTTGTACGTTTGGACGTTCCCACATGGCAAGCAAAAGCGCTCATGGTCCATGAAGGCTGGAGCCAGGGCAAGGCTATGACTGAAAAGCAGTTTAAGGCAGCTCTCAAAAAATTCCTGGGTGCGCCAATCGGAGGTGAAAAATCATGAGTATTCCTGACATTAACGTAAACCTGGAAGATGGCGGGCTTGGGGTTGTTCCCCCTAATTCAACAGGGTTGCATGTGAAAATTGGTGTCGCCGCAGCAGGCCCGGAAGGTGAAATCATTGCCATTTCTGGCCCGTCCAGTGCCAAACAATTCGGAAAAGGGCCGCTGGTTCGCGCTCTCTCAGATGCGTTTGCAGAAGGGACAAGCAACATGTATGCGGTTCGGGCCACTGCTGACATTGATGGCACAGTGAGCGCCGTTGAAAAAACGGGAACGGGAACGGGATCGGTAAGTGTTTCGGGAAAGCCGACGGATGAGATTCAAGTGGAGCTGCAAATTGTAACCTCTGGCGGTCTCAATCAAGCAACTTTTACACTGACCATCGACGGGCAAGCGCCGACAGCTCCGATCACGGTCCCGATCACAGGCAGCTATGAGCTGCCGGATTCCGGCCTAACCATTACCTTTACGCCTGCTGGCGACACACCAGAAAACAGCTTTAAAGCAAATGATAAATACACTTTCTCTGCAACTGCTCCGCAAATGTCCACGACAAGCCTGGTCAATGCGCTTGATTTCGTTCTTGAAAGTGAGTACCCATACGAGTTTATTCACATCGTTGGGCCTAGCACTCCGGCTGTCTGGACGCTATTTGATTCCAAGCTTGCCGCTGTACAAGAAGATGGCAAATTCGTTTTCGGTATCTGTGAAACCAGGGACATCAACAAAGGTGAATCGATTGACCAGTACGTCAAAGCGATGCTTGACCAAGCCGCGAACTTTTCTTCAATCTTGGTATCCGTGGTTACTGCCGGGATCAGCAAAGCTGACTTTCTGAATGGGAAAGAAGATGAGCGGAACCCTGCCGGGATCATCGTGGGCCGGGTGGCTCAAATTCCTGTTCATCGAAGTGCAGGCCGTGTCCTGGATGGCGCTCTTTCTGCAACGGAGTTGCGCCCGGCTGGAATCAAAAAGGCCCACATCATTGCTCTGGACAATGCCCGATATACCACGGTACGCCGATATGACGGAATCCAAGGTATCTACTGCACCAACTTCCGCATGATGGCGCCAACCGGCTCTGATTATCTGTATGGGGAACGGACACGGGTCATGCTGAAGGCAGCTCGTTTGGTTCGCGCAGCAGCTCTCTTGCAAGAGCAAAACGAAATCCCATTCGATGATGCTACTGGGAACATCGACTTCACGCCAATGGAAAACCTCTTGACAGCGGCGCTCAACCCTATGCTGAACGCTGAAGAGATTACAAAGGCCCGTGTCGTCATCAAGCCAGAGCAAAACATCCTTGCTGGCGAACCCATGAAGGCTGTAATTCGGATCACGCCTCGCGGGGCATATCGGGACATGGAGCTTGAGATCGGGTTTGAAAACCCGTTTGGAGGTGCTAACTGATGGCGGTAAATGGACAAAAGTATGACTGGGAGAGCATTACAATTACACTCCCGCATGGCATCCTGATCGACGTTGAATCCATTGACTACAGCGATGAGCTGGAAAAGGAAGTCTTGTACGGGAAAGGCGCTTTACCTGTCGGAACTGGTAACGGAAACTACAAACCTGAAGCGAAGCTAAACATACGGCGTGAAGAATATAACAAGCTGCTGGAGTATGCAGCCAAAATGAAAAAGCCGTTGTATCGCCTGCCTGCCTTCCCGATCACGGTATCCTATGCGAATGACGATCAGCCGAAAGTTACCGACACTCTTCCAGCATGCCATGTGAATAAGACAAGCACAAACCCAAGCCAGGGCGACAAAGAGGTCAAAGTAGAATTGGGCCTCATCCTCTCCAAGCCGATCCTCTGGAACGGCAAATCGAATGTTTAAAAATCGTTTAAAAGCCATTTAAATCAGGAGGAAAAACCATGAAAGAAACCTTGAAATTTGCAAAACCTTCCGACGAGCAAGCCCAAGAACTGAAAAAGAAACATGGGGAACTCCATGAAATCTCTAACGACGATTACTATCTTCTTTTCAAAAAGCCAGAGCGGGACAATCTTTCTCGCTTCCTGAAAGAGTCGATGAAAGACACTTATCGCGGCTTGCGAAACCTCATTATGGACACGCTGGTTTTCCCGACGCGCGAAGAACTTGACAAGGAATTTGAGGTCCAGCCAGGTCTTGTCATCGGGATCGGGACAGAACTGCAAAAACTGGCGGGTACATCTGTTGATTTTTTCAGCAAGAAGTTGTAAAGGCCAAAGAGCTGGTCGAGGCTAACCCATTCTTAGCAATGGAGGCCCTGATTGCCGACACGCTCCATGTATCCCCGCTCGATCAGCAGCAGCTTTCCCATGAAGATTTTCTGATCCTTGCGGGGCAAGCCTCCTGGCTTATGGAGTTTAAAGCCAAAATGTCAAAGCCAAAGGGGTGATCGTATCGAGGGCATATTCAAACTTGGGTTTATCCTGGACTTGATTGATAAGATGTCCGGCCCTGCTGGTCGAATTGTTCAACAGATGCAACGAGTCCGGGAATCTGTTGCCCAAACAGGCCAAACCCTACGGACCATCGGGAATCAGGCTGCCGTTGCCGGAACAGCGTTTGCGGTACTGGCAGCGTCAGGAGTTGGCCTGATAGGTGGGTTGATACAGCCTGCGGTAGCAGTCCAAGATGCGTTAGCTCCCCTGGAGGTTGTGACCACATCCACTATGGGGAGCATGCAAAAATCGTTGGAAGCGTCAAAGAATGCCGCCATTGAATGGAGTATGGCCCATAAACAAGCAGTTGCTGAATTTTTGGACGCCAATACGACAATGGGATCGGCGGGCCTCAATGACATCCAGGCATTAGAGGGTACAAGACAAGCCCTAGCCCTTGCCACTGCAACCAAAGGAGACAACATCGAGGCGGCAAACCTTTTGGCGGTTGTTTACAACAACGTGGGTGATAAGACAAAAGATGTAACGGGTGAGATGACACGACTAGCCGATGTGATGGCTAAGTCTCAAGCTCTCTTCCAATACGCAAACTTAAACACCATGAATGAATCGCTAAAGTACGCAATCCCGTCCGCTTTGGGCGCGAAGCATGGGTTTGAAGAGCTGAATATCGTTTTAGGCCAGCTCAACAACGCAGGTCTGCAAGGATCAATGGCAGGTACAGCCTACTCAGCATTCATGAGGCAAATCCTGAAAGCATCGGGTGAACTGGGATTCGCCATCGCCAAAAATGCTGACGGCAGCTTCAACTTTATTGCTACCCTGGAACAAATTCAGAACAAGTACGGGGACCTCTCTAAGGCTTCGCCTCAAGTACAGATGGCCTTTCAAAAAGCGTTTGGAGATGAGGGGATTCGAGCGGTGCAGCTTCTTCTTCCTCAAATTGACAACATGAAGAAAGCTTTGCAGGACCTTGGGGATTCTGCTGGGGTCACAGCAGAGATGCAGGCCATTATGGAGCAGGCTCCTACAGCTCAGTGGCAAATCCTGCAAAACAATATCAAGGCCGTGCAATTACAGTTGGGGGATGCCCTACTCCCTGTACTGCAAAGTATGATCCCTCCCATACAAAGTGTGGTCCAATCGTTAAGCGGCTTTATGCAAGCCCATCCGATTCTAGCGCAAATTATCGGTCAATTTCTGCTGTGGGGAACCGTGATATTCGGCTTGCTGGCAGTGCTGGCCTTCTCTACTACTGCTGTGCTGTATATGGCTTCCTCCCTCATGCAGCTATGGCAAGGGCTAGTTTGGGCAGGTAAAGGAATCGGAACGCTCCGAACAAAATTGTGGGGCATGATAACGGCCCTGTATCAAAGCTCAGTTGCTGCGTTTCGCTTGGGAATGGTAGGACTCCGAATGTTAGCGCAGAGTGCCGTCACCCTAGCAGTGAGATTCTGGGCGCTGCTTCCGTCCATCTGGGCGACAACCGTTGCACTTCTCGCCAATCCTTTCACATGGATTGTCGTGGGAATCGTGGCCTTGATGGGGGCGCTGATATGGTTAGGCCAGAACTATGACATGGTTCGGGACAAGACTATCGAGCTTTGGAACACCATGACGACATGGTTCATGAACGGTTGGAATTGGGTCATGGGGATTCTTAATCAAGCGATTGCTTTCCTCCAACAATGGGGACCTACATTCTTGGCAATCTTCATGCCGATCATCGGCGTCCCGATGCTGATTGCTCAACACTGGGATCAGATTGTCGCCTACCTCTCCAACCTTTGGCAGACGTTCAAGAACAGCGGAGCTGGCTTGATTGAAGCCTTTGTCCAAGGGATTCAATCAGTCATCAACAAGCCTTATGAAGTCATGGAGCAAGCATTGACAAAACTTCGGCAGTTGCTCCCGTTCTCCGATGCGAAGGAAGGCCCTCTCTCCGAGCTGACAAGAAGCGGTCGGGCTGTTCCAGGAACCATCGCGGAAGGGATTGCCCAGGCCGGACGTGTTCTTCCACAGGCGCTGCAAAAAGCAATGGACCCGATGCTGCAAGGCATTCAACCCATTTCCATCCCGGTTGTTCCGGCGTTTGCTGGAGACGCAGGAATGGAGTCCGCCAGTGATTCGTTTGCTAGACGCTCAAGCAGCAGCATGTTTTCCGGCTTCTTTGGTCAAGATGCGACAACCGACGGAAGCAGCGGCGGATCAATCAGCCAAAGCAGCAGCTCCGTTGAGAGCAGACAGAACACGTACAATTTCAATCTGTACCAAAGCGGCAGCTCAGATCACAGCTTGCTTTCGGGCATTCGTCGCTACTTGGAAGCACACGAAGAATAGGAGTGCAGCCGTCATGATGATAAACGGACAGCTACTTCCCGCCATCGTTCAAAAAGTTGAAATTGATGGCGAAAGCGTAACGGATACCCTCGAAATTGAGGGCAAAAAAGACAAGATCAAAGACGCGACAGGATACCAAAACAAGACGATTCGCCTCTCGCTATTGATTATGGATGACGAACAAGGGACCTACCTGGACAAGATCGCAAAGATTGAAAAACTGGCGAAGCAGGGAAAGGTCCCCCCTGTTTATCCGATCAGCGATCCTCACCTCTTGGCCCGTGGGATCAGCAAGGTAAAGATCACCAATTTCAACACCAAAGAGTCCAGCGAGAAAAGCGATAATATCACGGCATCACTGGACATGATCGAATATATCCCGGTCCCTGTAAGCCTCATCAAGAAGAAAAAAGGCGAAACGAAGAAGAAGAAGTCCGATCCAATGCCGACGTTTGTCACGGTCCAAGACCCTCTGAAGAAATCGCCAGCCGTGGACGACGATACGCCGCACCGCCTGGGAGGTCTGAAAGAATAATGGCCTTAAACGTAGAGCTACACACCGATGACCTGGAACTGACTGGCGGCATCCTGAAGGTGGACATCTACCACGCTGCTGACTCTCCTGCCGATCTCGCCCGGCTCACGTTAGAAGATGAGCTGGCACAAGGAATGAGATTGCAAAAGGATCAGCGTGTCGAGGTATGGCTTGGAATTGAGGAAACGGAACGAGTATTCACGGGGCGGATCGCCTCCGTCGGAACGGAAATTCTCATCAAAGACTTTATGGTGGACATGCTGAAAACAAAAGTGACAAAGGCGCTGCGGGATGTTGACTTCCATGAATCAGCAGGTTTGCTCTTCCGTGAGTGCGGTCATTCAGAAGTTGTTCTCCCGGAAGATCCCAGCCCGATAAAGCCGAGCGTCATTTTTCACGGTTGGAGCGCTTATGACGAAGCCAGAAAACTAGCAAGAGCTTTTGGTTATTCGTTTCTTCCCTACTTCGATGCGGATGGCAAAGGACACTTTCATCCTGCCGATGACATTGACGAATGCCCGGCCTTTGAGCGAGGGAATAACATCGTCAATCTGCTGAAAACAGGAAACATGGTGGAAGTCAAAACGGTCTGCATGCCCAGCCTGTTCCATTCGATGGAGGTTATCATCGACCATCCGCAAGTGAAATCCGACGTCGTTCTCGTGAAGTCGATCCGGCATATCAGTGAAGGCGGGTCCCTCCGTACTATCTTCACTTTTGAGGATGTGACAGCCTCATGAGTGAAATGCAAGACGTGCGGATGCTACAGAGCTTCATTCTTCAGGTTCTCCGCAATGAACACCCAGACTGGTTTGCTCCTTTCAGGTATCCGATGTATGGCACGGTGATGAAGGCCGGAGGCGGGAAAGCTGACGTGCAAATTCTCACACAAGATGGTCAGCCAGATGAGGCAATTCCTGTACTGCTGGCAACCTACGATTCCAGGCGATTCCTTGACCTATTGAACGGCGATAAAGTATTAGTGGCCTTCCCATACGGCGATCCCACCGAAGCCAGAATCATTGAAAGGATGTGATAACATGGCTGATCTACAGCTCAAAAATGGCCAATTCGTCAGAACAGCGGACGGAGACCTTGCTCTCATAGATGATGAAGAGCTGACCATTCAGGAAGTGAGGCACGAATTTATCACGGAAAAAGGCGAAATTGACCTGCATTCTGAGTATGGCGCTCCACTGCTCCAGTTTCTGCATATGGAACAAAGCGAAGAGGCGGAAGCTGCAATCGCCAACGTCATTGCTGAAACCGTGAAAAAGTATGAGGTTGACGAAAATTCAATCCATGTCACCATTACCCGCTGGAGCTTGGACGGCATTCGGGGGCGAGTATCCTTCCGTCCAGTAGATCGCAGTCTACAGACTCAGCCCACGGTAGTTGACTTCTCCGTGAGCTATCAAGGGGTGGTCCTCCTTGATTGATCCTCAAGAATTGATTGATCCAATGCCTTCAGCTCCTGTATGGATTGATGAAATGAGCAAGGACCCGAACGTCGAAAAGTTGGGGCTGCGTAACACCAAACCGGGCGGCGTATGGCGAACGCTTTTGGAGGCTTTCTGGCGCGGTGGGCGTGACATTCGGAACCTGTTGCGATCCGTGGTCAATTCGATCTTCAATCCAACGGGTGACTGGGCAGACCTGAAAGCAGCCGAGCATAACGTCCAGCGGATTCTTGCGCGGCAGACGGAAGGAAAGGTCATCCTCACCAGGAGCGACGCCACAACGGACAGCATCATCCCGGAGGGTAGCATCTTTCGGACAAAGCCGGATATGCAGGGGAAAACCTACCGCTACCTATCGACAGCCCGCATGCTGTTCCCGGCGGGTCAAACGGAGCTACCTGTCCCGATCCGAGCTGAATCGCCTGGAGCTGCTTACAACGTCCCTGCCAACACCATTACGCAGATCGTCACACACTTACCAGTGGACGCTGTTACAAACCGCGACGATTGGATCACGGCTGAAGGACTTGACCGTGAATCGGACGACTCTCTGAATCTGAGAAGGCAGCTCGTTTGGACGGAGCTGGCCCAGGGCGGCGGGAATGCACTCACCTATGAGTCCATCGCCCGGAGTGTTCCAGGAGTCCTTTGGGTATCCGTTGATGATACCCACCCAAGGGGCCAAGGAACCGTGGACGTCTACATCGGCGGCGTCGCGGGTGCGCCTCCTGCTGAACTGATCGAGTTGGCCCAAGCAAAGCTGAATGAGAAGAAAAGCATCATTGCAGACGTTTTGGCAAAAGCGCCTACCATGATCCCGGTGAACATCGAAGGGACGATCTTTTATGACCCGGATTATGGGGACCCGACAACGCTCTTACCACAACATACCGAGGTTCTTCAGGTGATGGTTCGCATTGATCCTGACGACAAAGACAACTATCCGCTGGTTGAGAAAGTGGACAAATTCGGTTTGCCCGTTGATCGAATCGAAGGGAATCTGAGAACTATTCCCTATACGGTTAGCGTCAAGCTTACTTCTCCAGCTCAAGACCTGCTGCCATTGAAGAATCAACGGCTTGAGATCGGGACGATTAACCTGACATACCAAGCGGCGGTGAAACAATCATGAGCGCCTTTGGCAACTACTTTTATGAAATGGTTCATCGGGTTTTTAAGCTTCAGCCCACCGATGAGGAAAACGACATCTATTATTTTTCCCAGGGCTTGGGAAGCTTCTTTGACAAAGCAAAGCTTGATGTCTTTAAAATCCGTCGTGACGCTATGATCCCCACCGCTTCGGAAGCAGCGCTTGCCCTTCACGGGCGAGATCGCAACATGCCTCGCTATCGTGGGGAGACCGTCGAAGAGTACCGCAACCGCCTTTTGGCTGCTGTTCCCCTTCATCAAGAAATCGGAACAGAACCAGGAATGAAAAGAGCGCTTGCTCTCATCGGTTATCCAGGCGCAATCGTCTTGCCCTTCTACAAGCTGAAATACAGCGAGAACAAGATCGGTCAGATTGTCCGCCTCAAGATCGACGGGCTGCAAATTGATGGGAGCTGGAAGGTTGGAACGTATCACGTTCTCAACCAAGGCAGCGCAGCTCTGAAGATTGACGGCACATGGAAAATCGGAGTCGGATACAACCTGGACACACCAAACGGCGAGGACCTTTCCAAGCGATGGGCTGAGTTTATGGTCGATCTTAACGAACCAGATCAGCCATTCCTTCCCCATCACTTGCGGATCGTGGCAGACGCCATTCAATTCATGAAGCCTGCCGAGGCAAAGCTTTACTCCATCCGATTCAACAGAACCTTTGAAACACCACAAGTCACCGATCCAGCCGGGGAAATCAGTCTGATCATCACCGCTGAAACTGCCTTGCCCATCCTTCAGCCGGAGGTTGGCCTTGTGGTCAACCAGGAGGCAATGGCGATAGACGACATGATGACAGTCCATGAGCGGATCATCTTGTCGGCGGACCCGGTGAATTGGAAAGTGGATGGCTCTTGGAAGGTTGGCGGCAGCACAGAAAGACGCTTGCAGATTGAATACAGCGACAGCACAAGGAGGGTTAGACTTTGAGCAACATTGTAACAACGAGGCAGCGCGGCATTGATTTAGCCAATGCTTGCCTGAATGGAACCGCACCGCCTGGAATCACACAGATGAGTTTTGGTACTGGTGGTCATGCTCCTGGAGACATAACCACACCAGTACAGCCGGGCAGAACAGACCCGATGGAAAACCAAGTGGCTATTCTCCCATGCTCTGTACAGCATGATCCTACTGATCCGACCATCCTGGTTTACACCACGATTGTTCCCAAGGGTACGCTTGATGGCTATTCGATCACAGAAGCTGGCTTGCATTACGCTGACGGCACACTGGCCTACAGGATGACGTTCGGGGCCATCACCTTCGGTCAAATGATGGTGGATGGAACCTTCAAGATTAAAGAACGGTTTTAATGCCGTTCAAACGATATTTAAAAGCTATTCAAGGTGGTGAACAATTTGGCTGATCTTATCGGACAGTCTCAGTTTAAAGATCGTGTTCGCGGCATTGTACAGGGCGATGATGCAACTCCTGAGCTGTGGAACGGTCCCTATCAAGACCTCATAAACAATGACAAGTTTCTGAATGATACAAAGCTCGACAAGACTGAAGTCGCAGCCAACGGAGCAAATAAGGTCCCGCGCCTAGACGCTGCGGGCAAAGGAGCCTTTAGCATCACGGGCGATGCAGCCAGCATCGGCGGAAAGGTCCCCGCTGATTTTGTTCCAATGACTGAAGTCGCAGCCAACGGAGCAAATAAGGTCCCGCGCCTGGACGCTACGGGTAAGGGAGCCTTCAGCATCACTGGAGAGGCTGCAAGCGTTGCAGATGGATCGGTGTCTGATGCGAAAATTGCAAACCGCACCATCGACCAGACGATAGCACCCACAAACACAGGGTTGTTGTCCGCTCTGCTTGGCGGAATCGCTAATATGATTAAAGCCATTACTGGGAAAGCTGACTGGAAAACTGCGCCAAGAACCACATTGGAGAAGGCCGCAGCACTCGACCAAGACAACACTTTCACTGGAAATGTAATTGTAGACGCATCGGCAGCAGTGAGATATTTGATTGCTCGCATGGCTGGTGGCACTGGGGATCAAGGCGGTCTAATTGTAGATCAAGGAAGCGCCTACCGTATCCGCATGACGGCGCAAGGCACAGCTCTCGATAACGGATCAAACAGGTTTGATGTTAGGTTTGAAAAGGCGGCAGATAAAACTCTCGCAGGGAAAGGGAAAATTAACATCCTCGGTGCTTCGCAGATGAAGCTGGGAGACATTGACGTGGTTAGCCCCAACTACTTGGTACGACGCAGCGGCAAGGATGCGAATGGAAAATTTACGCAGGTTGATTATTTGCGGCCTGATGGTACTTTAGCAATTCGTACAACATTGACGGGCGCAGTAGATGCTAATGGGAATTACCCAACCATGCAGGTTGTAAAGTATGAACTGGATGGGGTAACTGTCATTTCTACAGTCAATAACCCGGTTACCTATGATGCCGACGGTGATTATCTGAATTGCGGTTAAGAAGGGAGGAAAGAAATCGTGGATACAGCACAATTATTGGCAGCGCATGGCATCGGATCGGGCGGGAATAAGAAAAAAGTAATGGTATTGGAGAAGGTTGCACAATACGGTGGTGCGAGTTTTTACAACGGAAAAATCCTTTTGAAAAACGGGTATATGTATGGACATGGCCCGAATACCAACGAATTTACTCGCCAGAAGTTAGACGATCAAACCGTTATCACAAAGACAATTAACCCACTTACAGACTACTTGCTTGACGGAAACTATATTTATGTGCTTTCAAGCGGAGTAGCCATTTATAAGTACGATTTGGCGCTGAACCTTGTGGCACAAAGCGCAGCATTTCCGGCAGGCGCAGCTATAGCGCAAACAGCAAACTATTTATATGTCATGGATGCGGCAGGAAAGAAGATTTATAAAGTCAGAAAGAGCGACCTTGTTACGGAGTCCACAACCACAACAGCAGATGCTGGTTACAACCTTGGCTATGGTTACACATGGTTTGCGATTAATGAAGAGTTGGGGTTGGCGGCATTTCAGTATTCTTCAACGTCCATTGTTGTTGCGAGGTTGTCGGATGGCGTGAGGGTGGCGCTATGTTCAACAACCTATCAGACCGTTGGGTTATTCTTCACGAAGGTTGACGGTATTGTTTTGCTAAACGCATTGGTGCAGGATGGGGCCAATTATTATTCCTTGTTTTACCGATGGAGAATGGATACCTATGCCAATACCGTTAATGGGGTTGGGTTGGAAAACCGAGGATCATCCGGGCGTATGTACGGCACGCACCAACTATTCCCAAATAGCAATATTTATATAAGTGCTGATAACGGCAGCCCGGTGGTTATATATCCCGGCGTTACTGATTTTACATGGACAGATACTCCGCCCAATAGCGGGGAACAAATTGCATCGGATGGGGTTTCTCAGGTGCTTGTGCATCGTTATTACACCACAAGAGTTTTATACAATATCAAATGGAGGGGTTAAGCATGATTTTTATTCGCCATGAGTCACCAGTTGGAGGAAAAGCCAAAGTATTGACAATTCATTATTTGCCGGAGGAGATCGGCATAAACAATGCGGCGGATGCAGAAAATGCAGGCGGCGTACTTGTTCCGACAGTACCCACCCCGGACAATATCGCAGGGAAAGAAGCGGTTTTATATTTCAATCCGACAACAAAAGAGTTTTCTTATGAGTATGTAGATAAGCCTTTAACGCAAGATGAAAAGATTGCGCAGCTAGAGCAACAATTAAAAATCACACAAGATGCACTAGATGCACTCTTGCTGGCATAAAACGGAGGGATTAAGATGGCGAGCAAACTTTATTCGTATTGCGCGATGAGATGGGAATCCGGCGCGTGGACTGAAGCTGAACTGACCACAGCCGTTACAAAAGGCTATATCACCGAGGGAGAAAAACAAGAGATCATGGCTTCGGGCCAGTAAGAGGTGAATTTTATTGAATAAATCACAAATCCAGAGCAACAAGTATTACAAGCAATTGCTAGAAATAGCTGTCGAGGACTTCATCCATGTAAACCAGTTTTCTAGGGATGGACAAGCCCTCAAGTCTCAATCTTCGGCGGTGTGGCACTACACTGCCGATCCTGGAGCTACTGCGAAGCGTGAGCAGCAATATTTCGATAATTTGAGGAATCAAAACCCGAATGACAACATCCCAGACCGCTACGCTGGCGCTCACATCTTCATTTACCAAAAAGATATTCGGATTATCATTCCCCTTTGGGAACGTGCCTATCACGCCGGGAATAGCTGGTATAACCTGAATGCAATTGGAATCGAGCTTTGTATCGAAAAAGACGGCAGCTTCCACCCTGACACTGTTGCTTCAGCCGTTAAAGTGGGTGCTTTGTTGCAGCTCCTTTTTGGGTACAAGACGGATCGCAACATAAGACACTATGATATTGAGCAAGTGAATGCACACGGCACAAGATGGCGGAAGCTCTGCCCTAAACCGTGGGTTGAGCAGCCAGCTCTATTCACCAAATTCAAAAAAGACGTTGAAGCTCAGATTCAGGCGCTTGTAAATCCACCTATGAGCAAACCTGTGAATACTGTGAATAGCCAAACTGTTGTGAAGCTTGAAATCGACGCAAAACCTACAGAAATCACAGGTTTCTTGAAAGATGGAAAAGCATACATTCCAGTACGAAAATTGGCTGATGCTCTCGGCAAGGGTGATGCGGTGGGTTGGTGTGAAGCGTCGAGAATGGTCCTTTTCTCCGGCTACGTCTTGAACAGCTCTGTTTTGATCGAGGGTACTGGCTTCGCCTGGGTTCGGGAAATTGCAAACGTCATGGGCATGGATGTTGACTGGTCTGAAGATACAAAAACTGTAAAATTGAAAGGCAAGGTGAAGCTGTAATGTTACAATTTGACTTGTCAGTATTCGATGCAACTGTAATCCCTGCGATGCTCTTTCTCCTTTGGATCGCTATTCAATTGGGTGTGCCGAAGAAGTTTATCCCGCTCCTTGCTGTTGTGCTATGCGTCCCAGTTGGCCTGTACTTCATTGGGATGAATGGAGTTGGCCTGATCGCTGGAATACTGCTCGCTGCTTCTATAGTAGGTTTCCATAGTGGGGCGAAGAACACTATGCAGCTTTTCAAAACGAGCAAATAACGGGCTTCTAGGGCTTGTGGGAACGACTCGCCTTGAAGGGAAACTAGATTTAAACGAATGTATGTTCGTATAAAATACCCTTCAAACTTGATTTAAAGAGCGTTTAAATGCAATATAAAAGGGTCTCCTGTTAGCATATTCAGGGACCCTTTTATACATTATTTCATTCAACCTACTGAATCGGACTATCTCATTTTGCGCGTCGCGTTTTCTCATTTTGCGCGTCCGCATACACTTGGGAAGCGAGATAGATTGGACCAGATAAGATGAAATAAATAGACAATGCACTCATTGCCGTTGAGATCGAAACACCTATTAAAGCAAAGCGAAACGGAGAGACCCCACGTTTCCAAGCAGTTATGTAAGTGAGAAAAGCAGCAAAAAATCCACCGATTAGCGCAGCAACTGGCAGCCAGTGAATACTGTACGCTCCGTTGGAAAATGCGATGAAAGCCATAGCCGAAGCTGTTGCACCACTTGTCGTCCCGATCAAATCTGGCGAAGCCAGCGGGTTGCGGACGAGGGCTTGGAGAATAGCACCGGACACAGCCAACGCTGCACCCACAAGTACCGAGAGCACAATGCGCGGCAGACGCAACTCGAGCACGATGAGTTGCTCAGTGCCATTTCCCAAACCAACCAAGGTTTTCAAAACTTCCAACACGGGAATGCGTGTACTGCCCAATCCGATACTAATGACGACAGCAGCCACCAGCAGAATAGCCAAAAGGATCAAGATGCCCATCGACCTTTTTTCCACATGAAAAGAGAACATCGGCTTCTGACTTCGAATCACTTTAAAGTTATTCATGTGCCCTCCTCCTTACAATGGCAATGACGAACGGCACTCCTAGAACGGCAGTAGCTACTCCTACAGGGACTTCTTCCTGCACAAGCAAGAACCGGGAGATCACGTCAGCCACAACGAGGAATATGGCACCTAACACGACGCTGTAAGGCAAAATCCAACGGTGATCAAAGCCGACCAAATACCTCGCAATATGGGGAATCATGATTCCAACAAAGCCAATGGGGCCGGTCAAGGCTACAGACCCACCTGCGAGAAGTACGACAACCAATACGATCGCCGTCTTTATCCATATAATCTTTTGTCCCAGACCTGTGGCAACATCGTCACCCAGTGCCATCAAATTGAGAGAGCCTGCCATAAAACATGCCAGTATCCACCCACAGAACAAATAGGGAATAATCATCAAGGCGTGCTGCAAATCGCGTCCAGACACAGATCCCACCAGCCAATAGAGCGCTTCCTCTAACGTCTGGTTACTCATGAGCATCAATAAGGAAGTCAACGAAGAGGCAAAAGCGGCCACAGCCGAGCCCGCAAGTGTCACTTTTAACGGCGAGCTCCCACCTCGTCCCGCTGATCCAAGCAAATAAACCAGAATAGCCGTAAATCCCGCGCCCAAAAATCCAATCCACATCAACTGTGTAAAGGAATAAACGTTCCCTGCCAAAAACAACGCAATCACAATGAACAGGGCCGCTCCCGAATTGATTCCCAAAACAGAGGGGGAAGCTAACGGATTGCGGGTGAGTGCTTGCAGAAGAACTCCCGCTACAGCCAGGCTTCCTCCGACAAATGCAGCCGTAATTGCCCGAGGTACTCTCGTATCCTTAATAATAAGATGTTCTGTGCTCCCATCGAACTGAGTATACGCCTCAATGGCTGTTGATAGAGGTAAGTTTTGCAATCCATACAGTACGCTTGCCGTCATGGCCAACGCAAGAATCACGATCCCCATAATCAGTACAGACCATTTTTGAACACGGCTGCATAAAAAAGATTGCACGTTCGATCCCCTTCTCTCATGCTGCTGCCCATTTAGATATGGACCGAGTTCATATTCATGAAAAAATCCACTAAAACCACTTTTTTCGTTTGCATTTTGCCTGATCGCTGTCATATAATGAAATAGTGTCATTAAAAAACACTATACGCCTGTAGCTCAGTGGATAGAGCAATGGTCTCCGGAACCATGTGCGGGGGTTCGATTCCCTTCAGGCGTACCATAATTGCTAACCAAAAGGCTGGATGCTTCCAGCCTTTTTTATTTTCCTATCTCTTCTATTAGTTGATGTCCGCAAAGATCCTCTCGATATCCTTCACCATCAAGTCCGCTGCCAGGATTCCCCCGGCCGTATTCCAAATAGCTTCGTTTACTTGATACGCACGGCCTGTCTGTACCACCTTCATGTTCTTCGCGAGTGGATCACTTAGCCATTCTTGTGCGGTCTTCGAAGCTCCGGTATCCCCATTACGGTCAGAGGTGAAGTAAAAGAAAACATCTCCGTCCAGTACATTGATCTGCTCTTTTGCGATATCTTTGGAAAACTCCGCCTTGTTCTGCTCCGCTGGACGTGCAAAGCCTAGCTTGTCGAAAATAACCCCTGCAAAGTTTTGTTTATAGTAGACACGTACTTTCCCAGGCTGGAATCGTGCCAACGAGATTTCCATCTTCGCTTTGTCACCTAGCTTGGTTTTAGTCTCGGCGATCAATTTATCGAAATCAGCCAGGACTTTCGCTCCTTCTGTTTCCTTATTTACCGCATGCGCATATAATTCGAAGTTTTCAATCATGCTGTCACCAAGGTTTTCTGTAAAAACGGTTGGCGCAATCGCTGATAACTGCGTGTAAATCTTCTCTTGTCGCACTTTTGTTCCGAGGATCAGGTCGGGCTTTAAGCTGGCAATCAGCTCCATGTTAGGTTGTGTCTCGTCCCCTACGACTTCAACCCCACTCATCTGATCTTTAATATGGTCGAACCACGGTTCTCCGATCCATGATTTAACTGCTCCTACCGGCTTGATTCCCAATGCAAGCAAGCTTTCTGTCCCCTGGTTGGTCAAAACAACGATGCGTTGTGGGGTACCCTTGATTTCTGTTTCACCCATGGCATGTGTAATCTTGCGGACCTGTTCTGACTGCGGCTGCTCTGTTTGTGCCTGTGGGGCTGGAGCAGCCGTTTCCGTACCGCAAGCAGCCAAAAGCAGCGACATGATCATCGTCACTAGCAGTGAGAGCTTTCCTGTTTTAAACATAGTTGTGTCCCCTTTTACGGTAATGAGTATCATTATCAATTTGGAAGTAAAAAAATAGGCCTATCTATCTGTGCTTCCTCTTCCACCACGTTCTCCCACTGCGCAAAGGGAGATCAAATGTTACAATTGTACACTAATATAGATATCTTCCATTTTCAATTGAATTCAGGAAAAACCATTCGAAAATAGACAAAAGCAAGGATGTGTCACATTTGAATCTCAACGTAAGAAATCGAACACAACCGTCAAAAGAATGGATCACTCTTGCTCTGCTTCAACTCATGGAAAAAACGCAATACTCCCACATCTCCATTACCGAGATCACACGAAAAGCAGGGCTTGCCAGACAAACCTTTTATCGCAATTACGAGGATAAAGACGAAATCTTATATGAATATTTGTGCGCTCAGTATGCGACCTACTGGAGGATCATAGATGAAGAGAACGAGCTGAATGAAGATATGCTGATAGCTTTTTTCGAGATGTGGCAGCAGCACTCTCCCCCTTCCTTAATAGAGAACATTTGCAGTGGTGACAGGAAAGTGCGACAGATCATTTTTCGGAGCGTTGACTTTTCTATTCAAGAGCGTTTTCCAAACAAGGCAAATCCAGAGAACCATCATCACCAGGAGAGCCTCTACTACTATGCACAAAGATCGATGTCCTCCACCCTCCATGTGCTTTTGATTGAGTGGACATTGAGACGATTTCAAGAGTCCTGTAAAGAGATGGGGCGACTTGCTTTTCAATTGACAGCCTCGATGCGCGAACTTCTTCTCTAGTAGGAGCTTCTTCTGCACCCTTGGAAGAAAAGCAGCCCGCTTCCTTAAGGAGAACGGGCTGCTTTTTTTCGTTAAAAAGCTATTTCCTACTGATGATTCCTCGTTTTATACAAAAGATACACAAAAAACGGCGCTCCAATCGCTGCGGTAAAAATCCCTGCTGGCAAATCATGCGGTAAAAACACCGTTCTCCCAATCAAATCAGCCAAGACGACAAGCATCCCGCCCAAAACGGCGGAAGCCGGCAGCAAGTAGCCATACGCAGAACCTACTAGCCTACGCGCAATATGTGGAGCCATCAACCCGATAAAACTGATTCCTCCTGCCACTCCGACAGCAGCACCAGCCAATGCCACACTAATCGCAATCAGGAGCAATCTCTTCTTATCAATCGCTACGCCAATACCTTTGGCGATATCATCCCCGAGCTCCTGGGCATTCAAATAACGGATTTGGAAAATCGTAGCGCCGAGAAACAAAACAGTCCACGGAAGCAAGGTCATCACATTTACCCAAGACATACCGTACACGGTTCCTGTCATCCACCCGAGAGCGTTTGAGGCTTTGCGGGTTTGAGTGATCACCATGAAAAAGATCGTTAATGCCCCCATGCCTGCTGAAATACATACACCCACAAGCGCGAGACGGAAAGGGGAGACTCCCTCCTTCCAGGCAGTGAGATACGTAAGCGTAGCGGTTAACAATCCACCGATCAAGGCCACCAATGGCATCCATTGCACACTTACATCTTTTGCGAATGTAATAAATGCTACCGCCGCTGCCGTCGCTCCCGCTGTAGTTCCGATCAAATCAGGCGAAGCCAACGGATTTCGCACCAAGGACTGCAAGATAGCCCCAGATACTGCCAAGGAAGCCCCCACCATGACAGAAACGACAACGCGAGGCAATCGCCAATCGAGCACGATCAATTCATTCTGTTCACTGCCCGCGCCCACAAAAGCTTTGATGACTTCCCACACAGGAATATGCAAGCTTCCTAAGCCAATACTCAATACAATCACAACAGATAAGAGCAAAAATAGTATGAAATTCATTCCTAACGCCCGCTTATTTACATGAAACGAGAGCGCTGGTTTTTTGGTCCGAATGACTACATGTCTATGCATACGCCCTCCTCCTGACCAGCGGGATGATAAAAGCCACTCCGATCATGGCGGTTGCTACGCCTACTGGTACTTCCAAACGCATAGGCATCAATACAAGGCGAGAAAGCAAGTCCGCGCAAACCAGAAAAGCTCCGCCGAAGACAATCGAATAGGGAATCAACCAGCGATGATCAAGACCGACTAAAAAACGACAAAGATGCGGGATGATGATACCCACAAATGCAATCGGTCCGGCGAGCGCGACACTCCCACCTGCCAAGAGCACCACGATCAATATCGCTGAAGCTTTTACCAAGATAATCTTTTGGCCCAGGCCAGTCGCTACATCATCACCGAGTACCATCAAGTTTAACGAGCCGGTCAGTAGCATAGCACCTAACCAGCCTACAAGCAAATAAGGAATGAGCATAAAAAAATGATCGAGCTGTCTTCCCTCCACAGAGCCAACTAACCAGTAAAAGGCCTCTGTCATCGTCTTTTCTTGCAGCAGCATAAACAGAGAAGTCACAGACGAAGCAAAAGCAGCAACCGCTGCACCCGAAAGTGTCAGCTTAATCGGAGTCATGCCTCCCCGCCCAGCGGAAGCCAATCCGTATACAAGCAATGCAGTCACACCCGCTCCGATAAAGCCTGCCCACATCATTTGCGACACTGGGAATTTCGAGCCAAAAACAGCAATCGTCGTCACTATAGCGGCTGCAGCTCCAGCGTTCACACCGATAAGAGATGGTGAAGCCAAAGGGTTGCGAGTCAACGCCTGCAACAAAACACCTGCTACAGCGAGACTGCTCCCCACCGCTACTGCTGTCAGTGTACGCGGCATTCGGGATGTCGTAATAATCAAATGTTCCTCCGAACCGGAAAATTGAGTGTATGCCTCTACTGCCGTAGTGAGCGAATACCGATTGATTCCAAAAAGGATACTAGCTACCATCACGACCGCCAAGATGACGAGTCCTACTATGAGTACAGTAGTCTTTTGCAGTCGGCTGGACAAAATTACATTCACGCTTGTTCCCTTCTTTCCGTTGCATTCTCCCTATTCTGTCTATTTCCTTTTCGTTACATCTGTATGTAAGTTTCTCCCACTAATCAGTCTAAGCTTGCAGATAGGGCTAGTCAATGATATTGATTTTTATTATCGCTAATGGAAAAGATCGCACAAAAATATCTATAGTTTTCCTTTGGTTCCAAAAAATATATTGACACATTGTCATATGAGCATATACAGTAGTGAAGAAAAATGATAATCATTATCAGTTAAAAGGGGGATTTTCCATCATGCGCAAAACTTCCCTGCGTTTGATGCTCGGGGCTATGCTTTCCGCTGTCATGCTCGTAACAGGTTGCGGAGGACAGGCAACGCCTTCATCCGACTCGTCTTCTTCTACACCAGCCGCATCAACAACTACATCAGCACCTGCACCGGCAGCGTCTGAAGAGAGAGAAGTCAAACACTTTATGGGGTCAACAAAAATAAAAGGGACTCCTCAACGTGTCGTCACTCTCACCAGTGAAAGCACAGAGGCTGTTCTCGCATTAGGAATTACACCAGTTGGGGCTGTCATGAGTGGCCTCGGCAAACCTGGTGACCCATGGCATCCACATATTAAAGAGAAAATGAAGGATGCAGTTGAATTGGGCGATGAGAACCAACCGAACGTTGAGCTGATCGCCAGCCTGAAGCCAGACCTGATTCTGGGAACAAAAGGACGCCAAGGGCAAGAAAAAGTATACGCTCAGCTTTCCTCGATTGCCCCAACCGTCTTCTCCGAGGATCTCGTAGGACGATGGAAAATCAACTTTGCCCTTTACTCAGAAGCGCTGAATAAAAAAGCTGAAGGCGACAAGCTGATGGCTGATTTCGATAAGAAGATTGAGGATGCAAAAGGAAAACTGGGTGACAAGACGAAGATGAAAGTCTCTGTCGTACGTTTCGTAGCTGGCAAAACTCGTCTTTACTTGAAAGACACTTTCTCTGGCGTTGTTCTGAGCCAGCTTGGCTTTGCTCGACCAGCCTCCCAAGACATCGATGAGTTCAAAAAAGACATTCCAAAAGAGCTCATGGCTGAAATGGATGGCGACGTCATGTTTTACTGGATCGGCGATTATTCCGGTGATGGCTCTGCTAATAAATACACCGAGGAATGGATGAAAGATCCGCTCTATCAAAAACTGAATGTCGCGAAAAACAATAAGGCATTCCAAGTTGACGAAGTGATCTGGAACGTAGGCGGCGGAATCCTTTCTGCTGAACTGCTTGTTGATGACATCGTAGAACGCTTCTCCAAACTGTAGGCTATATACTTTCCGATTCCGTCAATAAAGCAGGAGTGGTTGAGATAACCACTCCTTTTCTTTTGCCTGCTGGCATTATTGATCGAGTTCCTTATTTCCAGCAATATCCTTACTGGGCAGGATCGGATCTATTTGTTCAGGTTTACGCGAATAAGCTTTGTTTGTAACCAAAATCGTCGCACCGATGATGACGATAAAAATGAGCACCAACGCAACGATAAAACCAGTTGTCATGCATACACCCCCGACTTTTTTCTAACTCTCATTATAGCGGATTTCCATGCAAGTCAGAACCTTCATGCATAACCAATTCATTATGGAATAACAAACTATTCCAAATTTTGATAGGAAAATGGCTCCTATATCTCGAATAGTTACGACAACACTATCTCATTCAAATACTTGATAGACTATGCGGGGGAAATCTGATGAACAAGCTTAAAACCCCTTTCTTATGGAAAAAGAAACGCTCGAAAAAGGAAATCACGCAAGTGTTATTTCCAGATCAAATATTAAAAGCATTTTTCCACTTTACAACAGATGCCATCTCGATTAGTGATCTCGATAACAATATCGTCTTGGTGAATCATGCTTTTGAGCAATACTACGGTTGGTCCATGGAGGAGATTTACGCTTCACCGCTCTGCTTTATTCCAGAAGAGTACAGGAGCGAAACCAAACAGTTATTTGATGCGGTCAGGAGCATGGGTGTATTACTAACCAATTACGAAACCATCAGACAGCGAAAAGATGGCACGAAGATGGATGTCATTCTGTCGGCTGCTCCAATCAAAGATGAAACGGGAAAAATTATTGGTGCTTCCTGCATTACCCGTGACATTTCCGACCGCAAAAAAATTGAAGAGGCCTTGCGTCAAACCGAAGCCAAATATCGTCTCCTCATTGATCATACCCAGGATATCGTGACGATTTATGATTTATCCATGCGACGTATCTATGCATCCCCATCAATCGAGCAATTGGGATTTGTTCCAGCCGAGGTTACTTCCCCTAACAATCTGCAACTCACACATCCAGAGGATATCCCCATGTTCCGGGACAAATTTCAAGAGATCATGACAACGAAACAACCCGTTCATTTCGAGACGCGCTCTATGGATAGGAATGGAAACGAGGTTTCCTTTGAAACACGCGGTATCCCCATTTTAAGCGCGGTAGGAGACGTCCAAAACATCATGTTAGTCTCGCGAAATGTCACAGAACGTAAATACTCTGAGGCTGCCTTGTTTAAAAGCGAGAAAACGAACAAAATCATCTCGGAATACACAGATGATCTTATTCTGATTACAGACAAAAACGGGGATATCCTCTATCTCTCCCCTTCGCATTCACGCGTAATCGAAACGAGTGAAAATTGCCGTCAGCTCACCTTTGCCGAGATTCATCCAGAAGATCGGCAAACTGTCATTGACCACTTTCATCATTTGCTGGCGAGCCAAGAACCAAAAATATGCGAGTTTCGTTTCCAAACAAAAAATAACAAATGGATCGTTCTCGAATCAAAGGGTACCCCTATCCTGACAAAAACGGGAGATTGTGACGGCTTTATCATCGTATCGCGGGATATTACAGAACGCCGAAATAACGAGGAATTATTACGGAAGGCTGAGAAGCTGTCCGTGATTGGGGAACTGGCTGCTGGAATCGCCCATGAGATTCGCAATCCGCTCACATCTTTGAAGGGCTTCATCCAATTTCTTTATCCGAGCATGAATGATAACCAGCAGTACGCCGACATCATGCTCTCTGAACTGGACCGGATCAATTTTATTGTGAGTGAATTGCTAGTCTTGGCAAAGCCACATAGCATTCAAATCAAGCCTCTTCCGCTCATCCCTTTGCTGGAAAGCGTCTTGGCACTATTGAGGTCAGAAGCAAATTTGAAAAACATCGATTTCCGTACCGCATTCGCTTACCATCCGATCATTGCGGGAGAAGAAAACCAGCTCAAGCAGGTCTTTATCAACATCATTAAAAATGCCATTGAAGCGATCGACGGACATGGTGAAGTTCTGATTGCCACCACTTTAAAAGACAATCATCAGGTGCTCATTACGCTCACGGATACTGGCTGTGGAATCTCTGAAGAAATGATTCACAAGCTGGGCGCCCCCTTTTTCACGACAAAAGAAAACGGAACTGGCCTCGGCCTCATGATCAGCAGCAAAATCATGAAAGACCACAACGGCAGCCTGGAAATTAAAAGCAGGGAGCACGAAGGTACAGTAGTAGAGATTACACTTCCGATTGTACAGGACCAAATTGGGTCATCCTAGAAAGGTGTACATCCCATCATCAGTGGAGGTGCCCTATGGATTTCACTAAAATGAGCACGAGTGAGTTCGTGGCCAAAATTCGCGAATCCCAAGCGAAAAATCTGCGAAGCAGACAACATCAAGGCTACGGTCATCCCGAAAAGCGTTTGCCCAGCAAGCAAGGCATTTAACAAGCAAAAGCCCTCCCGCGAGCTCCTTTGGCTCAAACGGGTGGGCTTTTGTCATTGTTATTGTGGATCTTGCTTATTCAGGTTACGATCTCTTTCGGACTTTTGCTTCTGGGTGCCTTGCGTCTTGCTGCTGTGTCCTTGATTGCCGCCATTCTTCGTGTTTCGATTGTTTGACATTAGAATCCCTTCCTTTTCATTCTGGTATTCATGCCAAACCTAGTATGTCCCAGACGGCTTATTCCTAATGAAAAATTACTTCGCTTCACCCATAAATACTTTCTTTCCGTCCTCATACTTGTACACGTATACGGAAGCAAAGTCGTTATCGCCTTTATCATTGAATGTTACGTTGACGAATTTGCCTTTGTAATCTTTGGTTTTGTGAACAGCTTCCAGCACTTGTTCACGAGTTGGCTTTTTGCCGCCGTTTGCTTTGATCGCTTCTTCCAGTCCGTTCAGCATAACACCCATGGAGTCATAGCCAAACGAAGTGAAAATCCCTACTTTGTTGCCTGTCGCGCTCTCGAAGTCTGTGATCCATTTCTTGCCGTCTTCGGTAGCACCAATATCGCCTACAGTAGAAGTAAAGACTACGTTATTGGCATTTTCCGCACCAGCAATTTTCACCATGTCAGCGGAGTCGTAGCCATCGCCACCCATGAAGACACCTTTGAAGCCTTTTTCACGTGCTTGCTTCACAATGATCCCTGCATCAGAGTAGTATCCACCGAAGTAGATCATCTCTGGATTTTTCGCAAGGATTTGGGTGATGATCGCACTATAATCCTTCTCGCCTGCCGTTACCCCTTCAAAGCCGAGAACTTGTACACCGTCTTTTTCAAATTGCTTTTTCACTTCTTCCGCAAGACCTTGTCCATAAGCAGCCTTGTCATGCATGACGAAAGCCGTTTTTACATTCAACTGATTTTTGGCAAAAATAGCAGCCTTGGAGCCTTGCTGATCATCACGCGCACAAATGCGGTGTACGATCTTCTTGCCTTGCTCAGTCAAATCTGATCCCGTTGCGGAAGGAGATACCATCACAAGCTTCTCTTGCTCGTATTGGGCTGCTGCTGTAATCGAAGCACCTGTTGTAGCATGGCCTACCACCCCGACTACATCAGGATTCGAAATCAACATTTGCGCGACTGCTACCCCTTGTTTCGGGTCAGCTTGGTCGTCTTGAGCGGACAATTGAACGTCAAAGCCAAGTGCTTTGAATGCCTCCGCCTTTTCTTTCAACGCATATTCAGCACCAGCTTTTGCTGTGCTTCCGTAATCGGAGTACTGACCAGACATCGGACCAACGACAGCAATCACGAGCTTCTCAGTTGCTCCGCTTGCACCGCCCGTGCTTCCTCCGCTATTATTGCTCGGCTGTGGTGTCGCGCTTTGTCCACCAGTCCCTGTACCTCCACCACAGCCTGCGAGCAATGTGCTCAAAGCAAATGTTGCAGCCAGTATCGACAATGATTTCTGTTTTTTCATAGCAAAACATCCCCCTCTTTATTTATGAGCAAACTATGAATCACAATCTTATTGTAGGATATTTTAGAAAATTTGCAATAGAAATGATTAAAAGAAGAATCAATCAAAAAGCCTCTATCGCTGTCTGCTAATAGAGGCGTACACGTGTAGTATTGAGGCAGATAGCCACTTCTACGCATAGAAGTGGCTATCTTGATGAGAAGTTCCATTCATTTTTAGGAATTAATTGGAATGCTCAGCTTGTAAGTGAGCGTTTTTGCATCGTACTCTACTTTTGCACCCAATTCTTGGGCAATAAATACGAGAGGAACGAGTACTGCTCCGGTCACTGGACGTGGCGGATTTGCTACACTGGTTTCTTTGCCGTTTTTATAAGCAAAGTTTTTGTTCTCGTACATACGCAGAGCGTACGTGTTGTCTTTGGCAACCAGCAGAGATTTGGTCGTGCTATCCCATGCTGCGGAACCACCCAAAGCAATCGCCAATGTGCTCGCATTCACATACGCAACACCATTTTCAGTAACGATTTCTTGTGGGAATGGGAACTCCTTGCCGTTTAGCTGAACCTTGATTTTTTGTTGCTGTACAGGAGCAGGAGCAGTTTGGGCAAACGCAGCCGTTGCCGCTACACTTCCTGTTAGAAGAGCCGCTGTCAGCATCATTGTCGAAAACTTGCGAAGCATAATGAACACCCCTCAAATATCATGAAATGAATTCCAATTTTGTAATGTTCGACATAAATCAACTTTTTCCTTCTTTTTTATCCCATACATTTCCTATGTAATTCTCTCGCCAAACATGACCAGACTAATGAAAAAATAAATATCCCGCGAACAAATGTTTTTGTGCACAACCTGTGTATAACATTGTGGATAACTTTCGAAGGTGAGGTTTGCCATGGCAGGGGAACGTTTTTTTCTCATTTATCAAGAGGCCAGTGACGAAGAATGCTTATTGACCATTGAACCATACAAAGACCAACAGGAGCTAGCGGAAGCCATCAATCAATTGCAAGCCAAACAAGTCGATGAGTATACGATCATCAAGGGAAAAAAGATGAAAGCCACGCTGAAACTCGCCGTCGATTTGACCGAAGCCGATGAGAATTCCAAGGAATGAATGTTTTCTTTTTCGAGTAGGTTTAGACAGAGGGAAATTGGCAAACATGGTAGTGAGGGAGCGCACTTATGTGTTTGACCTTCATTGACCTTTTGTGTATGATATTGTTACAAAGAGAGGAGGAAGACTAGATGCATATGAATTTAATTCCAACCGTCATTGAACAGACAAACCGCGGGGAACGTGCTTACGACATTTATTCCCGCCTGCTCAAAGACCGCATCATCTTTCTGGGAACCCCAATCAACGACACCGTAGCCAATATCGTTGTGGCACAGTTGTTGTTCCTTCAGGCGGAAGATCCGGAGAAAGACATTCACTTGTACATAAACAGCCCAGGCGGTTCTATTACTGCTGGTATGGCGATTTACGATACTATGCACTTCATCAAGCCTGATGTATCCACCATTTGTATCGGAATGGCTGCTTCGATGGGAGCATTCCTGCTGGCTGCTGGGGCAAAAGGCAAGCGTTTTGCTCTGCCAAACAGTGAAGTCATGATCCACCAACCATTGGGTGGTGCCCAAGGACAAGCGAGCGACATTGAGATTGCCGCAAAACGTATTTTGAAGATGCGTGATCATCTGAACACCATCCTGGCTGAACGCACTGGACAGCCTTTGGAGCGCATCCAAAAGGATACCGATCGCGACAACTTCCTCTCTGCCGCAGAAGCAGTAGAGTATGGATTGATTGACAAAGTCATCACTTCCGAACCGTCTTCCAAAAAATAAGCGATACGTAGTAAAAAAGAAGCACTCGTGCCTGGACTACTGGCCGAGTGTTCTTTTGTATGCCGAGCAAACCCCAAGGGCTTCCCTTCGTTTGCTCGGCTTTTTCGATGGGTCATTGTGATACTTCCATTAACTGACTGACGTAGACAGTCTGGCTATGTGCTGGATTTTTTTCGTCATGCACACGTGCTGTCGAGGTTTTTTCGTCTACAGCATCGATCCAAACAGCTTGTCCCTCGTACTCTACCTTGATATGGTCGTCGGATTTCATGATGGATTGTGCTCTCGTTACATTCATAAGCGGCTCCCCCCTCTACTGGTCATCGTCAAGGGCTTGCTTGGCTGATGTAGCCCCTGTCATCGTGTCTACAGACGTTTCTTCAATCAGGCCGTTTTGGTCGGAAACAACTCCGCCCCCCAGTCCCTCGTTCACCATCCGATCAATGTCCATATCATAACAATCGCGGCCTTCGTAACACTTATCACGGTTACTCATGTCTCATCCCTCCTTCATGCAATATACATGGTTAGAAATGCCCTGCCCGAAGTGAATTGATACATATTCATCAAGATGACCAACAAAAAAAGACACCTCCCTAAAAGGGAAAAGTGTCTCTCGTGACTCTATTCTTCCTTGCTTACCAGATTCGTAAGGCTGGTGACTGCCTGGGAGGCATCCGGCCCTTCTGCCAAAATGGTAATTTCCGTTCCAGAACTGATTGCGAGGCTCATGATACCCATGATGCTTTTCGCATTGACCTTCTTGTTGCCTTTTTCAACGAATACTTCCGATGCAAAACGGTTAGCTTCCTGTACGAAAAAGGCTGCTGGACGAGCTTGCAAACCGGTCTTTAACTGAACCACGACCTGCTGTTGAACCATGAATGGACCTCCTTACTTGTAGACTATTATCCTTTAGTATATCATGCATCTACATCGAAATATTTTGTTTTTCTCGTATTTTGTCAGCGATTTCGTTAATTTTTCGCAAGCGGTGGTTAATGCCCGATTTGCTTACTACTCCGCTTGGCACCATCTCGCCCAATTCTTTCAAATTGATGTCAGGATGAGCCACTCGAAGCTCCGCGACCTCACGCAGACGTTTTGGCAAATTCTCCAATCCCATCTCTTGATCGATGAGCTGAATATTTTCCATTTGTCTCGTGGCTGCATTCACCGTTTTGTTTATGTTGGCGATTTCACAATTGTGTAAACGGTTTACCGAGTTCCGCATGTCCTTTACGATTCGGACGTCCTCGAAATACAGAAGCGCCTGATGAGCCCCTATCAAGCTCAAAAACTCTGTAATCTTTTCGCCTTCTTTGATATAGAGAACATACCCTTTTTTCCGCTCGATGCACTTGGCATTTAGTTTATACCGATTGGCGATCTTGGTCAATGCTTCGCAAAAATCCTGATAGGAAGTGAAAATCTCCAGATGGTAGCTGGATGCCTCTGGATGATTTACAGATCCCCCCGCCAAAAAAGCACCCCGCAAATAAGCAGCGCGGCAACAGGATTTTTTCACGATCTCAGGAGCGATTCCTGGGATAAACGATAGGCTTTGATCCATGATGCCCAAGTCCTGCAAGATCTCATTGGCCTTATTCGGAATACGCACAATGTAGACGTTGTTCTTTTTCAGACGCATTTTTTTGCGAACCAGCAGTTCAGCGTGTATCTGAAACAACCTCTTGATTAACGTGTAAATGCGTCGGGCAATCGCCGCGTTCTCTGTCGTCACATCCAGCACCAGTCGTCCGGCTCCAAACTGCAGACTTCCATTCATCCGAATCAAGGCTGAGAGCTCTGCCTTGCTGCAGCAATCGGCACCCTCCGTCATGGTCAGTTCTTTTTTGGTATGCGCGGCGAATGACATCGACTTCACTACTCCTTCTCTATCTTCAGCACCTTCCGTCTACGTTTGACGAGTGACACAACCTGCTTGCTGACAGCATGTGCATCATGACGTAGGTAGCCATCCTCAAATGTGACTAATGGCTTCGCCACCACATGCAGACCGAGTTGGCGCAATTGCTTTAGGTCACATCGGACAGGAGCTGCTCCTTTTTCCGCGTATTTGTCCAATACATGGGTAGGCAGCTCGGCTGAATTGACAATGATCGTATCCAGAAATGGTCTATCTACATGTTCATACATGACATTCACGTGCTTGGATGCAGAAAAACCGTCTGTCTCCCCCGGTTGTGTCATGACGTTACAAATGTAGATTTTCGGGGCTTGTGCGCGTGTAATCGCTTCAAATAACCCGCGTACTAATAAATTGGGCAGAATGCTCGTGTACAAGCTGCCAGGCCCAATCAAAATGGCATCCGCGTCGGCAATGGCCATCAGGGCCTCGCTCAGAGGAACAGCATCCTCCGGATCAAGGAACACCCGCTTGATTTCTTTGCCAGTCAACGGTATTTGGGATTCTCCGATTACGAGAGATCCATCTGTCATTTCCGCTTTCAACCGAATCGATTGCGTGGAAGCTGGCAATACATCTCCACGCACTGCCAAAACCCCGCTTAATGTTTTGACTGCGGTGACAAAATCTCCAGTGATTTCGTTCATCGCTGCAAGTAATAGATTTCCCAAATTATGCCCGGCTAATCCCGTGCCTGTGGAAAAACGATACTGCATGACTTTTTCCATCAGCGGCTCTGTATCGGCCAGAGCAGTCAAGACGTTTCGAATGTCGCCAGGTGGAAGCATATCCATTTCTTCTCGCAAACGTCCAGAGCTTCCCCCATCGTCTGCTACCGTCACAATCGCTGTAATATGCACCGGCTCGTGCTTCAAACCGCGTAGAAGGACGGACAGACCCGTTCCTCCGCCAATAACGACTACCCGTAATGGCCTTGACTGTAGCCTCCCGACTCCCTTAGTAGGCATATGTCACCTCATTAGTTCTAATACACATACCACAGGTGGCTTTTTACGTACGCTTCAGTCTTTCCTGCCATCTTATGCTCATTTGTTTTTTTCCATGTCTCGATGACTGACACGGACAGAAAAATCTTTGCCAAAGGTTTCTCCCAAATGTTCTGCAATAGCGACCGAGCGATGCTTGCCACCGGTGCATCCAATTCCTATCACAAGTTGACTTTTTCCTTCACGCTGGTAATGCGGCAGGGTATACCCCAAAAAGTCTGTAAGCTTTTCTAAGAATTCCTTTGTGTCCTTGTGCTGCATCACATACTCTGCCACGTCTGGATCACATCCTGTTTTCGGACGCAAATCCTCCACATAATGCGGGTTGGGCAAAAAACGAACATCGAACATCAAATCAGCGTCTATCGGTGCGCCGTATTTGAAACCAAACGACAAAACATTAATCGTAAGTGGTGATCCTTGTTGACCGTATTGGTTGATGATTTTTTCTCGAAGCTGAACTGGCTTCATTTGACTCGTATCGATAATCTGATGCGCCCAGCCCTTCATTTCCTGCAACAAACGGCGCTCAGCGTGAATTCCTTCCAAAGGCGAACCGTTTGGAGAAAGCGGATGTCTGCGACGTGTTTCCTTGTAGCGAGAAACCAATGTCTGATCGTTCGCATCCAGATAAAGGATGTGGTACGATAATCCATTCATCTGATTGAGGCTTTCCATGGTTACGGCAAGATTTTCAAAAAACTCACGCCCTCGCAAGTCAATCACCAATGCGACTCGCTCAATACTCCCACCAGACTGTTTGACCAACTCAGCAAATTTGGGAATCAGTACAGGGGGTAGGTTGTCTACACAAAAAAAGCCCAGGTCCTCCAAGCTTTGTACAGCAACTGTCTTTCCCGCACCTGACATTCCGGTAATAATCAGGAGATTCATGGCCTTGTCGTTTCCCAATTCCGTCACGCAACTCGCCTCCTACGATTCTGACAATAGCATACCATATTGTCCACCTTATTCGCACCTTTTTGAACCGCTTCCCCTGTTTTTCCAATGACGTCTTCTACAGGCGTACAAGCTTTTTTAGAAAAAAAGATGCGTGACTGAATGCCAGCCACGCAACAATTGTTTATATAGATAAGGGGGTCAATTCATTGTCTATAGATTACTCTTGAATTATTTCACCCATGTTACAAGCAGGTTAAGAGATTGTGACATTTTGTTCTTTTAGCTTTTCATTCAGCTCTTCTACATAGTGTTGAGCAGATTGAGCAGCGATAGAACCGTCTCCAGTAGCTGTCACGACTTGACGCAGCATTTTTTCGCGTACATCTCCTGCTGCAAAAACACCTTTTACTTTGGTGTTCATTTTTTCGTCTGTCAGTACGTAGCCTGCGTCGTTAGTGATGCCCAGTGGACGTACGCTTGCAGTCAATGGGTCCATACCTACGTAGATAAACACCCCGTCCGCTGGGAATTCTTTTTGTTCACCAGTTTTGGTGTTTTGCAAGAGAACCGCTTGTACTTTGCCTTCACCACGGATCTCTTTTAGTTCTGTATCCCAGATCACTTCGATTTTTTCGTTATCGAAAGCGCGTTTTTGCAGGATTTTCTGTGCACGGAACTGATCACGACGGTGTACGATCGTCACTTTGGAAGCGAAGCGAGTAAGGAATACAGCTTCTTCCACCGCGGAGTCTCCTCCACCAACTACCACCAGCTCTTTATTGCGGAAAAATGCACCGTCGCAAACCGCGCAGTAAGAAACGCCACGGCCGGACAATTCTTTTTCGCCTGGTACACCGAGCAAACGATGCTCTGCACCAGTTGCCACAATAACAGATTTAGTCAAGTATTCCTTGTCACCCGTGATAACGCGCTTGTACGGCTCTTCATCGCGGATTTCCTTGATTTCGCCATATGCATACTCCGCACCAAATTGCTGTGCATGCTCAAACATTTTTGTAGAGAGATCAGGACCAAGAATGGAAGTGAAACCTGGGTAGTTTTCGATATCTTCCGTGTTCGCCATTTGACCGCCTGGGATTCCTCTCTCCAGCATCAATGTGCTCATGTTCGCACGGGATGTATATACAGCAGCCGTCATTCCAGCAGGGCCAGCTCCGGCGATAATAACATCATAAATTTTTTGATCGCTCATGCTTGTTGCCTCCTCATCTCACACAGTTCTGTTTCCTTATTTAAATTAATTATAATGTAATAATCTATTTAAAATCAAGTGTCGACAAAACTTTGACGCACTTTGCCAAGGTAGCGGCAGAAATGCCATATTTTTGAGCTAGAAGGGCTTGTGACTGCTTTTCGTTGGTTATCGTTCCGTATACATATTCTAATGCTGCGACCCACGCTACTTCTTTTCGCACTTGTACACGACTTTGGGCATATTCATGATGCTTGCGCCATACATCGAGGCACCATTCTCCCGCCTCTTGCTTGCCCTGCGAGAGCAAATAATGGCTTATGCCTTCTTCTATACTGCTCTTTTGCTCTTCCGTCGTCGGTGAATCATTCGAACCTTCAGGAGTTCCCTCTGGCATGTCTGCACCCATATCAGCCAAAGCCAGCAAAGCCAACTTTTGCAGCTGCTGGTTATCCGTCTGGTAATAAAATTGACGGACCGCAGTTTCAGCTTCATCGTCTCCAATCAGAGACAACGTTTGCAGCACCGCAAATTTCACTTCATCGCGTCCATGTTGCAATGCCCAGAGAAGGGAAGCTCGGATCATTGGATCTGTTTTAAAATCTTCCACTCCCGTGAATGAAGCCTTTTCCCAAGAAACATCACGTTGGGTCGTATTGTATTGGTAGGGGATCGGTTTTATAGTCTCCCCTTCTTGTTCGTTTTTTACCATTTGAATGTATTGATCTGCGATTCCTGCTTCTGGATCTAGCTGCTTGGCTTTTTGCCACCAGCGCAGTGCCTGATCCTTTTTCCCGCTCAAATAAGCTGAGATCGCAGCATAGTGGTACGTGCACGCTTCATGCGGCCGTCCATTTCGCAGCATGCGTTGGTAATGGAAATACGCTTCATCATGCTGGCCGAGCACTCCCATGGTTGTTGCGAGCTTATAGGTATTTTCCGGATGGAACGGAACGACCTTTTTCAGCACATCAATCAAGCTCAACAGCTCTGTCGTTTGATTGTGATGGGAGAGCAAAACCGCCAAATTGCACAGTGCATGCAGGTTTCCTTCTTCCTTATCCAGCGTCTGTTCGATTGTCTCCATCGCCTTCTGGAATTCTCCAGCATAATAGTAGGCGAGAGATAAATTGTTCCACGCCGGCAAAAAGTCAGGATCGGCCTCGACGATTTCTTTTAAGGTATCCAGTGCCTCCAGGAAACGTCCCTCTTCCAGGCTGCGACGAGCTCGTTCATGCTTGCTGTATACGTCCTCTTTTTCGCTTGGGAGGAAGTGTCGCGGTGGCATGTCCAGCTCAAAGTAAATATAGTCGAGGAGCTCTTCAGCATCTTCCCGATACGGTCCGGTACTGTCCTCTTGTAAATAACGAACAGCCATTTCTTCTGCCATATGGTAATCTTCTAAGTTGGCATAGTTGTTCGCCATGTAGAAATACACTTCTGTCATGGATGGGTCCCATTTTTCTATCACTTCATAGAGGACTTCATTCGACGCTTCAAACTGTCCGGTTTCAGCTAAGGCACTAGCCAAATGGCAATGGCATTCTGCATTCGTCGGCTCCATTTCAACTGCTCGGCGAAATGAACGCAATGCTTTATCATAGTCGTACCGATTCAAACAACGCATTCCCCGGTCAACAAAAAAAGCAGCATCTTGCTTAAAGTCAACGACGGTCGTTTTCTTCAAAATACTTTTGTTATGTTTCATAAAACCTCCAACATCGTAGGAGCTTACACTCCAAGTATCGTACCAGAAGCATCAGCACCCTACAAGCTGACTCGTCTTTTAAAGTGTTCAGCGGATAAAGCAAGAAACACCACTGGCCCATAGCAAGTGGTGTTTACGAACAAAAATGGAGCGGACGAAGGGTCTCGAACCCTCGACCTTCGCCTTGGCAAGGCGACGCTCTACCAATTGAGCTACGTCCGCATATCTTATCAACTATTCATATTTTGTCCGATTGAAAAAACTGGTGAGCCATGAAGGACTCGAACCTTCGACCCTCTGATTAAAAGTCAGATGCTCTACCAACTGAGCTAATGGCTCGTACATGGTGGCTCGGGACGGAATCGAACCGCCGACACGAGGATTTTCAGTCCTCTGCTCTACCGACTGAGCTACCGAGCCATATACTTTGTTCGCCACTCTTGAGTAAGAATGGCGGAGCTGACGGGACTCGAACCCGCGACCTCCGGTGTGACAGACCGGCGTGAACTCCAACTTCACCACAGCTCCATATAGAAGGCTTGTTCCTTCAAAACTGAATACGCATGATTGCTAAGTGTGTGGATAAGTCCTCGACCGATTAGTATTCGTCAGCTCCACGCGTTACCGCGCTTCCACACC